>NZ_JABWRG010000010.1:0-86732 GCF_014268825.1 Pseudomonas sp. SWRI51
GGCTGCGCAGCAGCCCCTGGGGTTTTCAGGGCTGCTGCGCAGCCCAACGCGGGACAAGCCCGCTCGCCACGACTCTCTATCATTTCCCACAGGATTGGGTCCAACCAGCAATGTTGCGGTTGAGCACGGCCTGCGTGGGGGCTGGCGACAGCCTGCAATGAGGCTCGCCGCGCAAAAAAAAACCCAGACCGAAGTCTGGGTTTTTTTATTGCCGCGCCAGGATCAATCCTCGCGGTAGCGACGCAGCTTCAGCTGCTTGCCGGCTACGCGGGTGTCCTTGAGCTTGGTCAGCAGACGCTCGAGGCCATCTTCTGGCAGCTCGACCAGGCTGAAGCTGTCACGGACCTGGATCCGGCCGATAGCATCACGCGCCAGGCCACCTTCGTTGAGGATTGCACCCAACAGGTTCTTGGCAGCGATGCCATCACGGGCACCCAGGGCAGTACGGCAACGCACACGGCCTTCGGCCAGTGGCATTGGCGCGCGACGCTCACGGTCACCGCTACGCTCGGTACGCTCACCACGGTCGCTACGCTCGGTGCGCTCGCCAGTACGCTCACGCGGACCGGTGGTTGGCACCAGCGGCTGCTCACGCTCGACCGAAGCCAAGTCCAGAGCCTGGCCGTTGGTGGCCTTGCGCAGCAGGGCCGAAGCCAGGGCGCGGGCACTGCAGCCCAGGTCGGCGGTCAGACGGTCGAACAGCTCGCCGTGGCTGGCTTCGGACTCGGCAACCAGCGGTGCCAGGCTCTTGGTCAGCTTCTTGATGCGCGCGTCCAGCACGGCTTGTGGGCCAGGCAGGCGGGCTTCGGCAACTTTCTGGCCGGTAACACGCTCGATGACCTGCAGCATGCGGCGCTCACGCGGGGTAACCAGCAGCAGTGCGCGGCCTTCGCGACCGGCACGGCCGGTACGGCCGATACGGTGCACGTAGGACTCTGGGTCGTACGGCATGTCGACGTTGAACACGTGGGTGATACGCGGCACGTCCAGACCACGGGCAGCGACGTCGGTGGCGACGACGATGTCCAGGCGGCCATCCTTGAGCGATTCGATCACGCGCTCACGCTGGTTCTGGGCGATGTCACCGTTCAGCGCAGCCGCTTTGTAGCCCTTGGCTTCCAGCGCGGCGGCCAGGTCCAGGGTGGCTTGCTTGGTACGCACGAAGGCGATCAGCGCGTCGAACTCTTCGACTTCCAGCAGACGCAGCACAGCCGGGATCTTCTGGTCGGCGTGGACCATCAGGTGGGCCTGCTCGATCGCGGTAACGGTCTGGGTCTTGGTCTGGATCTTGACGTGCTTCGGTTCACGCAGGTGACGCTCGGCGATCGAACGGATCGACGACGGCAGGGTTGCGGAGAACAGCACGGTCTGACGGGTGGCCGGGATGGCGTCGAAGATGACTTCGAGGTCGTCCATGAAGCCGAGCTTGAGCATCTCGTCCGCTTCGTCCAGTACCAGGTACTGCACGGTAGACAGGACTTTTTCGTCGCGGCGCAGGTGGTCGCACAGGCGACCCGGAGTGGCCACGACGATTTGTGCGCCGTTACGAATGGCGCGCAGTTGTGGGCCCATCGGGGCACCACCGTAGACAGCCACCACGTTAACGCCCGGCATCTGCTTGGCGTAGGTTTCGAAAGCGGTAGCAACTTGCAGCGCCAACTCACGGGTTGGCGCAAGGATCAGGGCTTGCGGTTCGCGCTTGCTCACATCGATCTTGTTGAGGATCGGCAGGGCGAAGGCAGCGGTCTTGCCGGTGCCAGTCTGCGCCTGGCCGATCATGTCGTGACCGGCGAGGATGATCGGGATCGATTGATGCTGAATGGCCGAAGGTTCTTCGTAGCCTGTGGCCAGCACAGCAGCAACGATATTCGGATTAAGATCGAGAGCGGCGAATCCGCCGGTTTCCTGGGTCATGGGTCTGCCTCTAGAGTGCATCCGCAAAGACCCATGCTCCAAAACTGCACATGCCTTGAAAGACCAGAAGGTCACCCAGGCAGTTTTGGCGGCGGGGATTTGCGAAAACGATTGAAATAATGAACGTGTGAGAGGGTCCGCCTAGCGGACATGCAGCCGAAGCTGGATTCGGAGGATTTGCACCACCTGATTTGCGGCCCGCTAAAAGACCGGCGCGTACTATATACGAATTTGCTGATTACCGTGAGAAATATTTCAGCGAGAAGGGGCAGTATGTTGCCATCCGCCCACATAGGCTGAAACGTTTCCTTCAAAGGCCTCATCGCAGGCTATCGCCAGCTCCCACACGAATTGAGCCAGCCCCCACTATCGCAGCTGACGCAGCCCTTGCAGGAGCTGGCGATAGCCTGCGATGGGGCCAGAACAGGCTGCTCCCTCTGCGTCTCAACTGGCCGGCCTGACGTCCTTGATCAAATATTCCAGCGAATACCCCAGCCGCGAGGCAAGCGCCTCGGCCCGTGCCCGCAGCCCCTCAATGTCGAGGGGCTGATCCAGATCGGACGGCACCAGCAGGATCACGTTGCCCTCTTTGACCGGCAGTTCCCAGTAATGGCGATGGTACAACCCGCGCAACAGCGCGGCCCCCAGCGGCCGGCCATCATCGCCAGCCCACTGGTTGATCACCAGCCAGCCGCCGGGGTTGAGCTTCTTCTGGCAATCGCCGAGGAATGTCCAGGCCAGGTGCCCGACACCGGGGCCATGGTCGGTATAGAGGTCGACGAACACCAGGTCGGCCTGTTCGGCAGTGGGCAGCAACTCGAGGGCATCGCCAATGCGCACATACAAACGCGGGTCGTCATCCAGGCCCATGTACTGCATGGCCAGGCGCGGCACATCGGCACGCAGCTCGATGGCCTCGACGTCATCCAGCGGCAGGTACTTCAGGCACGCCTGGGTCAGGGTACCGGCTCCAAGGCCCAGAAACAGAGCGGTTTCCGGCGCAGAATGGCACAGCGCGCCGACCAGCATGGCACGGGTGTAGTCGTATTCGAGCCAGCTGGGGTCGGCAGTGAAGGTGCAGCTCTGCTCGATGGCATCGCCGAACTCGAGAAAGCGGTAGTCCTCGACCTCATACACGCTGATTACCCCGAATGCATCCTCGACCCGCGCCAGCAGCCGCTCGCCCCGCTCCGTTGCCATCTGCTCCACCCTGCGCAAAAACGCGCATTGTCCGCCAATGCCAGTGGTGCAACAAGCGCCCCGGCGGCTGTACCATGGCTGCACGCCTGAACGACAACCGATAATAGAGCCTGTGATGACCCGACCCTGGAGCCCTGATAGCTGGCGCGCGCTGCCCATCCAGCAGCAACCCGCCTACCCCGACGCCGCGCACCTGCTCAAAGTCGAGCAGACCCTGGCCAGCTACCCACCTCTGGTGTTCGCCGGCGAAGCCCGCGAGCTGCGCCGCCAGTTTGCCGAGGTCACCGAGGGCCGAGCATTTCTTTTGCAGGGCGGCGATTGCGCCGAAAGCTTTGCCGAGTTTTCCGCAGCGAAGATCCGCGACACCTTCAAGGTGCTGCTGCAGATGGCCATTGTCATGACCTTTGCTGCCGGCTGCCCGGTGGTCAAGGTGGGCCGCATGGCCGGCCAGTTCGCCAAGCCCCGCTCAGCCAACGACGAAACCATAGGCACCGTGACGCTGCCGGCCTACCGCGGCGACATCGTCAACGGCATCGGTTTCGATAGCGCCAGCCGCATCCCCGACCCCGAGCGCCTGCTGCAGGCTTACCATCAGTCAACTGCCAGCCTCAACCTGCTACGCGCCTTCGCCCAAGGCGGCTTCGCCGACCTGCATCAGGTGCACAAGTGGAACCTGGACTTCATCGCCAACTCAGCGCTGGCCGACAAGTACCACCAACTGGCCAACCGCATCGATGAAACCTTGGCATTCATGCGCGCCTGCGGCCTGGACAGCGCGCCGCAGCTACGCGAAACCAGTTTCTTCACCGCCCACGAGGCGCTGTTGCTCAACTATGAAGAAGCCTTTGTGCGCAGTGACAGCCTGACCGGCGACTACTACGACTGCTCGGCGCATATGTTGTGGATTGGCGACCGCACCCGCCAGCTCGACGGCGCTCACGTGGAGTTTTTACGTGGTGTGCACAACCCGATCGGGGTCAAGGTGGGGCCTAGCATGGACCCCGAGGAGCTGATCCGGCTGATCGATGTACTCAACCCGGCCAACGACCCAGGCAGGCTCAACCTGATCGTGCGCATGGGCGCCGGCAAGGTCGGCGACCATCTGCCGACGCTAATCCGCAGTGTCGAGCGCGAGGGGCGCAAGGTGCTGTGGAGTTCCGACCCGATGCATGGCAACACCATCAAGGCCAGCAGCGGCTACAAGACGCGGGATTTTGCGCAGATTCTCGATGAAGTGAAGCAGTTCTTCCAGGTGCACCAGGCCGAAGGCAGCCATGCGGGGGGCATTCACATCGAGATGACCGGGCAGAACGTGACCGAGTGCATTGGCGGGGCGCGGCCGATTACCGAGGACGCGTTGTCCGACCGCTACCACACGCACTGTGATCCGCGGATGAACGCTGACCAGTCGCTGGAGCTGGCGTTCATGATTGCCGAAACCCTCAAGCACGCTCGGGGTTAGCAGGCCTTGGCGGGCGAGGCAGCATGCAACATTGCAATGCGCACCTCTGTAGGCGCGGCCTTGTGCCGCGAAAGGGCTGCAAAGCAGCCCCACAGAGTCCACGCGCCATTGCATCTCGCCTACAGCTCGAACCCCAACATCACCGCGCACACCACCAGAAACACGCAGAACATGCCGCGCAGCACCTTTTCCGGCAGCGCATGGGCGAGCTTGACCCCCCAACTGATGCTGAGCAACCCGCCCACCGCCAGCGCAATGCCGATGGACCAGTCAACGCTGTGGTGCAAGCCATAGGTCAACAGCGTCACCGCAGTACTGGGCGCAGCCAGCGACAGTGACAAGCCCTGGGCAACCACCTGAGTGGTGCCGAACACGCTGGTCAGAATCGGCGTGGCCACCACCGCGCCACCCACCCCGAACAAACCGCCCATGGTGCCGGAGAACGACCCCAGCACCCCAAGCCAAGGCCACGAATAACGCAGCTCATTGCTCGGCGGCGCCAGGCGCATGAACATCCGCGCCACGTTCCAGACAGCCAGCGCCACCAGAAAACCGACGAACCCCAGGCGCATCGAATGGGCATCGATGCCCACCGCCCACATCGACCCCAGCCAGGCAAACAGCAGGCTGCACAGCGACAACGGCAGCGCATGACGCAACTCGATGCGGTTGCGCTGGTGATAGCGCCACAGCGCCAGCAGCACGTTCGGCACCACCATTACCAGGGCGGTGCCCTGCGCCATCTGCTGGTCAAGGCCAAACAGAATACCCAGCGCAGGGATGGCGATCAGCCCCCCACCAATGCCGAACAGCCCGCCCAGGGTGCCCAGCGCTGCGCCCAGCGCGATATACATCAACCACTCAATCATTACCGTCTCGTCTGCCAGTTCGAACAATGCGCCCATGCTACCCAGTCGTGGCTGGCGGGGAAACGCACAGCAGCGCACAATGGCTATGCGCATTACGCACAAGCAGAGCCCGAGCATGAGCCCCGACCTTCTTACCGAACAACTGAGCCTGTTTCTCGACGTGCTCGACACCGGCAGTTTTTCTGCCGCCGCACGCCGCCACCCGCTCACGCCCTCCGCAGTGGCCCGGCGCATCGACAGCCTGGAGGCCGCCGTGGGCAGCCGCCTGTTCTCGCGCAGTACCCACGCTGTCCGCGCCACCCCGGCGGGCTTCGCCTTCGCCGAACGCGCGCGGCGCATCATCGAAGAGCTGCGCCTGGCCCGCGCCGAGGCAGTGTCCTTGAGCAACGCGCCGGAGGGGCTGATCCGCATCGACGCCCCCGCCGCTTTCGGCCGCCGGCACCTGGCGCCGGCGATTGCCGACTTTCTTGTGGTATACCCCGGGCTCGACGTGCAACTGCGCCTGATCGACAGCTTTGTCGACATGCACGGCAGCCACCTGGGCGAAGTCGACCTGGTGCTGCGCGCAGGGCCGTTGGCCGACACCCGCCTGGTAGCCACCTCATTGGCCAACATGGTGCGCATCGCCTGCGCCAGCCCCACCTACCTTGCAGAGCACGGCATGCCAAGCTGCCCCAGCGAGCTGCCGGCACACGCCGGCCTCGACTGGGACGGCCTGGCCCCGCCCTTCGCCTGGCGCTTTGAAGTGCAAGGCCAGTCGCGCCTGTATCGCCCGGCGCGCATGCGCATGAGCGCCAACAACGCCGAAACCCTGCTATGCGGTGCGCTGGCGGGGCTTGGTATCGCCCACCTGCCGACCTGGCTGATCAGCGAGTACCTGCTGCGCGGCGAACTGGTGCCGCTTTTCTGCGATGCCGGACTGCCTGCGGCCGAGACCAGCGGCATCTATGCCCTGCGCCTTGAACATGAAACGAACTCTCGCAGCCGTTTGCTGCTCGAATTCCTCAAGAGCCGCTTTTGCCCGGTGCCGCCTTGGGACTTGGCGCTGCGCAGCGAGCTGCGCTGGCAATGAGCACACAATTAATTAGCGTGCTAGATTTCCCACTTGATCGAATTCAAGGACTTGCATGAACGCCGACACTAAAGCCCCCTGCGATGCACTGCTGCTGGATAACCAGGTCTGCTTTGCCCTGCACTCCACGTCACTGCTGATGACCAAGGTCTACAAGCCCCTGTTGCAAGCCTTGGGCCTGACCTACCCGCAGTACCTGGCCATGTTGGTGCTGTGGGAGCAGGACGGCCTGACCGTCGGCGAAATCAGCCAGCGGCTGCTGACCGACCCAGGTTCACTCACCCCGCTGCTCAAGCGCCTGGAGAGCGAGGGGCTATTAAGCCGCAGCCGCAGCCGCGAAGACGAGCGCGTGGTGCTGGTGCAACTGACCGACAAAGGCCGTGAACTGCAAGCACAGGCCCAGCGCGTACCGCCTTGCATCCTGCAAGCGAGCGGGCACAGCGCCGAGCAGTTGCGCAAACTGCAAGCAGACCTGCTGCAACTGCGCACACATCTGCAAGAAAGCCTCTGACGTCTATGCTGTGATGTGGCCGTTTCGACCAATGGTCAAACATTTATCTTGCGCGCTAAATAATTGCACGCTAAGTTAAGCCCGTACCCACCCAGCGCCCAGCGCGCTCAGCACAAACGCGAGGCATCAAGATGCAAAAGGTCACTCCGCTGTACATCGCAGAAGCCACCTCTACCGGCGGTCGCGACGGCAAGTCCCGCTCCAGTGACGGCAAGCTGGAAGTTAAGTTGAGCACCCCGAAAGAACTCGGCGGCGCAGGCGGTGAAGGCACCAACCCCGAGCAGATGTTCGCCGCCGGCTACTCGGCCTGCTTCATCGGCGCGCTGAAATTCGTTGCCGGCCAGGAGAAAAAAGCCCTACCCGCCGACGCCTCGATTACCGCCAAGGTAGGTATCGGCCAGATCCCCGGCGGCTTCGGCCTGGACATCGACCTGAACATCAACCTGCCAGGCCTGGCCCAGGCCGATGCTGAAGCATTGGTCGAAAAAGCCCACCTGGTCTGCCCTTACTCCAACGCCACCCGCGGCAACGTAGACGTGCGCCTGCACGTAACGGTCTAGGCTCTGCCTGAAGCCGGCGCAGTTGGCCCATAAACGAAAAAACCCGGCCTAGGCCGGGTTTTTGAGGTGCGTCAGAAGCAGAATTACTTCTTGGCGCGACCTTTGTACGAACCGCCGTCGCGGGTATCGATTTCGATCAGGTCGTCGATTTCGATGAAGTCAGCAACGCTCAGCTCGGTACCGTTGGCCAGCTTGGCAGGTTTCATGACCTTGCCCGAAGTGTCGCCACGTGCCGAACCTTCGGTGTAGGCAACTTTACGCACGATGGTGGTCGGCAGCTCTACCGACACCAGACGGTCTTCGAAGAACACGGCTTCGCAGATGTCTTCCATGCCTTCTTCGATGAACGGCAGAACGGCTTCGATATCCTCGGCGTTCAGCTCGTACATGGTGTAGTCGGTGGTGTCCATGAAGGTGTAGGTGTCACCGCTGATGAACGACAGGGTCGCTTCTTTGCGATCGAGGATCACGTCGTCCAGCTTGTCGTCCGCACCGTAGACGGTTTCGGTCTTGTAGCCGGTCAGCAGGTTCTTCAGCTTGGTCTTCATGATCGCGCTGTTACGGCCCGACTTGGTGAACTCAGCTTTCTGTACCAGCCACGGGTCGTTGTCGATACGCAGTACAGTACCGGGTTTCAGCTCTTTACCAGTTTTCATTACGAAGTATCCGAATCTGGATGGATTTATAAAAATCGAGGCCGCATATCATAGCGAATTTCGATAAAACTGTACCAGCTTCGTCGCAAGGTCCGGCTGAGCGGCCTGTGCCGCGCACCAGTGGCGGGCATGCGCGCTGATTTCTTGCCAGTGCGGTTGCAGGGCCTGCCAGGCCTCAGCCATCGGCCGGTCCATGTTCCACGCCCGCCACAGCCCAGTCAGTGCATGGCCGGCAGCTTCCGACAAACCCTGTCGATAAAGCGCCAGAAAAGCTTCCAGTTTTTCCCAGTGGGCGTTTTCTTCCTGGATATAGATATGCCACAGCAACGGCGCCCCTGCCCACTGGGCGCGCACGAATGAGTCTTCGCCGCGCACGGCGTTGAAATCGCAGCACCACAACAGGCGGTCGTAGTCATCCTGGCTGACGAAGGGCAGCACCTGCACCGTCAACGCGCCACGCCGGTGTACTGCCCCCACGGCAAGCTGCGCCTCACCCAGCCAGTGACCGAGGTCGCCAAGAATGCGCCCGTGCGGCACCAGCAGCTGCGTGGGGCACGGGTCTACCGCCAAGGCATCCAGCCAACTGCCCAACTGCGGGTTTTCGTAGGCGAACAGCGAGATCAGCCTGGCACCTGCCTCAACCTCAACGCCCAGTGCCAGCAGAAACCCGCTGCGTGCCTCGGCATCAAAGGCTTCACGGCGGGCCAGCAACGACGCTTCGCGCAACAGCCCGCCGGTGCGCTCGGTAAAGCCTGGAAAGAAGAACATCTTGCGCAGCCCGTTGGCTTGGGGCGATGGCAGGCCGTGGCAGCCTTCGACCCAAGGTTCAGCGCTGAGGTAGTCAAGGTTGAGCCACAGTGGCGGCGCGGGCTGCGCGGCCATGGCTTGCTCAAGCCCATGGGGCAACTGGCAGGCGAATGCACCGATTACTACCTGCCCCACCGCCTCGGCCGGCCATTGCGCAGGCCATTGGCGAACTTCGACGCCCTGCTGCCACTGCACGGGGGCCGCGGCTGCGGCGCTTGGGCACAAGCGTACGAAGGCCCCCAGATCATCCACCCACAGACGCACCGCGAGGTTGTGCTCGGCGGCCAACTGACGGGCCAGGCGCCAGGTCACGCCGATGTCGCCGTAGTTGTCGACGACCGTGCAGAAGATGTCCCAGGTGGCTTTCATCGGTGTACCTGCAAGCAAAGAGCGCGAATTCTGCGCACAAATGCTGCGCAAAAAAAGCACCCCACTGAAAAACCTTGCCACGCCATGCGACAATACCGCCATCCTACCGCCCTGCCAGGAGGCTGCCATGCCCCGCCGCCGCGAACTGAAAATTTCCCTCAAGCCTGTGCAACTGACCCTGTGCATCGCTTTGGGCCTATGGCTGGGTGCCGTAGCCATCGCCCTGAGCCTGTGGCTGGCCCTGCAATTATGGCCCGAACAGGTGCAACCACTGGCCCAGGCGGTCGCACCAGCCAGCGTGCAGCCAGCCCAGCCTGCGGCCCCCGCTGGGGACGCCCAGGCGCAGATGTTCGAACGCTACAAGGACATCCTGCACAAACAGGAGTTGAACCAGGCTGCCGACGCCGCCCAAGGCAGCCCGCGCAACCTGAACAACCCCAAGTGCCAGTTCTGGCTGCAGCAGAACCGCACCGCGCCGACCGACAAGAGCCAGGCCAACGTGCTGGAGTTCTGTTACTGATCATGGACAAAGCCACCCTGTTGCAACGCATCATCACCACCCTCGAACATGACGCCGAGGTGCTGCGCCGCGCCGCCCAGACTGCCTACGAAACCGCCACCGCCGAAGAAAACATCGCCGAGAACAAGTACGACACGCTGGGGCTGGAGGCATCCTACCTGGCGACCGGGCAAGCCCGACGCACGACGGAGATTCGCCAGGCGCTGCTGACCTATCAACAGCTCGCACTGCGCGATTACGACCCGGCGCGCGGGGTGCAGGTCGGCTGCCTGGTCAGGCTGGAAGATGAGGACGGGCAGCAGCGGCAGGTGTTTCTGGGGCCTGAGGGTGCGGGGCTGAAGATCGGTGATGACGATGACCGGGTCACCGTCATCACCCCGCGCGCGCCGCTGGGCCAGCAGTTGCTGGGCAAGCGGGTGGATGATGAGGTCAGCCTGGTGGTCAATGGGGTGGTGCAGGTGCAGTTCATCATTGCTGCGAGCTGAGACATAAACCACAAGCAACGCGGTCTCTTGTAGGAGCGGCCTTGTGTCGCGAAAGGGCTGCGTAGCGGCCCCAAGATCTACGCCTCATGCAACATCGCAGGGGCCGCTGCGCAGCCCTTTCGCGACACAAGGCCGCTCCTACAGGGACTGTGCACAGCCCGCCCGGACGGTGGGGCGATGGCCTTCACGCGCTCGCCAGCCATTGCTCCATCACCTCCAGAAACGCCCGCGCCGCAGGGGTTGGGCTGGGCGACCACACCGCATACAGGTGCCGCACCGGCGCATCGAGCAAGGGCACCCGGCTCACCCCGGTAAATTCGCGGGCAACCCGTTCGGGCACCAGGCCAACAGCCATGCCACGCTGGACGAATTTTTCCACCAGCCCGATATGCCCGATCTCAAACTGCACCTTGCGCGCAAACCCGGCAGCCTGAAAGGCCTCATCAGTCTGCCGCCGTGCGCCAGTTCCTTCAGGGAAGTCCACCAGCACCTCACCGGCAAGGTCCCCCAGCGCCAGTTGCGTACTGCCGGCCAGCGCATGGCTGGGTGGCAGCACCGCCACCAGCTCCTCACGGGCCAGCAGCCGATGCTGCACACCCTTTAGCACCTCGCCTTGCCACAGGCCGACAAAGCCCACATCCAAGCGCCGCTCGGTAACATCGGCCATCAACATTTCGCTTTTGGCAGTCAGCCAGCGCACATCCACATGCGGATAGCGGCTGTGGAACACTTGCAGCACATCGACCAGGTCCAGCGCGGTCAGCGAACTGATCTCGCCAATCGCCAAGCGCCCGCGCACCTGCCCGCAGGCTGCCGCCACATCATCGGCAATGCGCCGCGCCGCCTCCACCGCAGGCCGCGCGCTTAGCACGAAGGCCTCGCCGGCACTGGTCAGGCGCACGCGCCGCGACGTGCGCTCGAACAGGCTCACCCCCAACTGCGCTTCAAGCCTTGCCACCTGGTGGCTGAGGGCCGACTGCACCACATGGCAGCGCTCGGCGGCACGGGTAAAACTGCCGGTGTCCGCCACCGCCAGTGCGTACTCCAATTGTTTGAGATTCATCGATCTATCTGTTTTCAAGATGATTAGAGTGAAAACTATACATTGGCGTCATGCATGACACTTCCTGATACTTGTGGCCAGCCCCTTGCCTGCCACGAGATCTGCCATGAATTCCCCCACTCTCGGTCGCGCCCTGATCCTGCTGATGGCAACCGCCACCGGCCTGGCTGTGGCCAGCAACTATTACGCCCAGCCATTGCTGCACAGCATCGCCGAAAACTTCGGCCTGAGCACCACCGCTGCCGGCACCATCGTGATCGCCGCCCAACTGAGCTACGGTGCCGGCCTGCTGTTGCTGGCACCGCTCGGCGACCTGTTCGAGCAACGCCGACTGATCGTGACCATGGTGCTGATCGCCACCGCCGGGCTGGTCATCAGCGCCTGCGCGCCAAACCTGCCATGGCTGATTTTCGGCACGGCACTGACCGGCCTGTTTTCGGTGGTGGCGCAGATTCTGGTGCCGATGGCTGCGGCCCTCAGCGCGCCCGAGCAACGCGGCCGCGCGGTGGGTACGCTGATGAGTGGGCTGCTATTGGGCATTCTGCTGGCCCGCACCGCTGCGGGGCTGATGGCAGAGCTTGGCGGCTGGCGCAGCATCTATGTGCTGGCGGCAGTGCTGATGGCGATCACCGCGCTGGCGCTGTACCGCGCACTGCCCCAGCACCACAGCCATGCCGGGCTGAAATACCCGGCGCTGATCGGCTCGGTGTTCCGCCTGTTCGTCGAAGAACCGGTGCTGCGCCTGCGTTCGCTGCTGGGGCTGCTGTCGTTCAGCCTGTTCGCGCTGTTCTGGACCCCGCTGGCGTTTCTGCTCAGCAGCGAGCCTTACCACTATTCGGACGCGGTGATCGGCCTGTTCGGCCTGGCCGGTGCTGCCGGCGCACTGGCCGCCAACTGGGCCGGGCGCCTGGCCGACCGTGGCCGCGGCGCGTTGGGCACCACCGTGGGACTGGCGGCATTGATGCTGTCGTGGGTACCGCTGGCCTTTGCCCAGAGTTCGCTGGCCGCATTGCTGCTGGGCGTGCTGCTGCTCGACCTTGCCGTGCAACTGGTGCACGTGAGCAACCAGAACGCAGTCATCGTGCTCAGGCCCGAGGCGCGTACACGGCTCAACGCCGGCTACATCACCTGCTACTTCATTGGCGGCGCCTTGGGCTCGCTGCTGGGTACCCAATTGTTCGAGGGATATGGCTGGAACGGGATTGTGGTAGCCGGCCTTGCCATCGGCGCACTGGCCCTGCTGGTGTGGATGCTGGCCGAGCGCAAGCGGCTGAAGCTGCACAGCCAGCCTGCCTGAGCGCGCGACAACCCGCCACATGACCCTCCGTCGCACGGGCGTTGACTTGATAACGCCCGGAGCGCTCAGTAAGCGCTGATCGCATAGCCCTTTCTGACAGGACGACACAATGACAAGGCTCACGGTGCAATCCGGCGATTTCTTGCAAGGTGAAGGCGAGTATCGCAATGGAGCGCTCACACTCAAGACCCCACGCAGCCCCTCGCCTGGGGAGCGTATTTCACTGGCGCGCATCAGCGACCTGAAGCTTGCCAACCTCGAATCCACCCGCAGCCTGGGCAGCGCCATCGGCTGGGGCATGGCCGGGGCGCTGGTGGCCGGGCCAGTTGGCTTGCTGGCGGGGCTGCTGCTGGGCGGCAAAGAACAGGAAGTTACCTTCCTGGCGACGTTCAAGGACGGCCGCAAACTCATGGCCATCACCGATGGCAAGACCTGGTCGAAAATCGACGACAGCTGGCGCCGCCGCCAACGCCCGATCGCCGCCTGAAGTTACCCGCCGCCTATCCGTCCTGTGCTTGAGTGCCCGCGTTTTTAGCGGGCATCGCCCTGCGCGCGCCTGCTACTATGGCGCCCCTTTTTGCCCGCCTGACTGGCGCAATGCCGGTGGCCATCGACCGTTACAGGCGCACCCCGCTCAAGGAGCCCTGCATGACCCCGCTTCGCCCTCGCCTACCGCTTGGCCTGCTCAGCCTGGGCCTGGCCCTGCACAGCGGCCATGGCCTTGCCGATGACAGCGTAACCCTGGCGCCACTGCGCGTTACCGAGGTGTATGGCAACGCCGGCTACCAGGCGCGCGAAGCCCAGGTCGCCGGGCTGCATAGCGCACCACTGCTCGATACCCCGGCAGCGGTGAGCGTGTTCAGCCGCCAGTTGCTCGATGATCGCCAGGTGCGCACGCTGCGCGAGGTGCTGCAAAGCGATGCCTCGGTTGGCGAAAGCTATGCGCCGGTCGGCTATTACGAAAACTTCAACGTGCGCGGCTTCGAGCTCAATGCCGCCAGCAGCTACAAGATCAACGGCCAGACCCTCGCCGGCGAGCAGAATGTGGCGCTGGAGAACAAGCAGCAGGTCGAGTTGCTCAAGGGCCTTTCAGGCTTGCAGAGCGGGGTTTTCGAGCCCGGCGGGCTGGTCAACTACGTGACCAAACGCGCCGAAGACGTGCGCAGCGTCAGCGTCTCGACCAATGCCCAGGGCGAGCGCTATATCGCCACCGACCTGGGCGGCTGGTTCGGTGCCGAGCGCCAGTTCGGCGTGCGGGTCAACCTGGCCCATGAAGATATCCGCTCCTATGTCGACCACGCCGACGGCAAGCGTGACTTCGCATCGCTGGCCTTCGACTGGCAGCTCAGCCCCGACGCGGTGCTTGAACTGGACGCCGACTATCAGCACCGCGAGCAGTATTCGGTGCCGGGTTACCAGTTGCTCGGCGGCAGCGCCCTGCCCCATGGCGTCGACCCTACCGACCACCTGGCCTGGCAGCGCTGGGCCAAGCCTGTGCAGAATGACGCGTTGAACCTGGGCGGGCGCTTCAAATACCAGTTCAGTGACGACTGGAACGGCACCCTGAGCGCTTCACGCAGCCAGGTGGTAATTGACGATTACAGCGCGTTTGCGTGGGGCAGCGATGACGGCAACGCCTCGCACTTCAGCCCCTCCGGCGACTACGACATCTACGATTTCCGCAGCCCCGACGACACCCGGCGTACCGACGAACTGCAAGCGGCGCTTGAAGGCCGCTTCAAGGCACTGGGCGTGGACCATCAACTGACGCTTGGCAGCAGCGCGCAGCGGCGCACCGTGGACCAGCGGCCTTACTACAACGAGCCGGTTGGCAGCGGCAATATTGACGGGGACGCCCCTGGGTTCGCCCCTTCGAGCAAACCCATCGGCGCCAGCGAGCGCCGCCTGGACAGCCGCCAGTACGGCGTGTTCGTCAGCGACCGCATCACCTTCAATGACAACTGGCAGACCGTGACGGGCGCACGCCTGGTGCGCCTGGACGAAAAAACCTGGAATGAACGCGGTGAAGCCGGCCGTCACACCCAGCAATACGAACTGCTGCCCAACGCCGCGCTGATCTACAAACCACAGCCAGACACCACGCTGTACGCAAGCTACGCCAAAGGGTTGTCTGCCGGCGGCACCGCGCCGTGGTACGCAAACAATGCGTCGGAGATCCTTGCGCCCACTGTCTCGCACCAACTGGAACTGGGCATCAAGCGCGACTGGCAAGGCATGAGTTTCAGCGCTGCGCTGTTCCAGATCCGCCAGGCTTACGAATACGCCCGCCCCGAGGGCACCGGCTTCACCTATGTGCAGCAAGGCCAGCAGAAGAACACCGGTCTTGAGCTCGGCGCCAGCGGCCATGTCACCTCGAACCTGCAGGTCCATGCCAGCGCCGCCGCCATCCGCGCCCGGGTCGAAAACAGCGGTACCGAAGCCTATGAGGGCCATCAGGCAATCAACGTGCCGCGCCTGCGCGCTGCGTTGCAAGCCGATTACGCCCTGCCCGTCCCAGGCCTGGCGCTGCTTGGCGGCGCACGCTACAGCGCCAGCAAATACGCAAGCCAGGCCGGCAATGTCGAGGTTGGCGGCTACACCGTGTTCGACCTCGGCAGCCGCTACAGCACCCGCATCAGCGGCTATGACACCGTGCTGCGGCTGACCGTGGACAACGTCTTCGACAAGCGCTACTGGCGCGATGCGGGCGATTACCTGGGCGACAATTACCTGTTCCAAGGCGCACCGCGCACCGCTCGGTTGTCGGCTTCGGTAAGTTTCTGACCGGCGGGGCCTGCCGGGGCGCAAGCCCGGCAGGCTCGCCAGCGCTGAACACGCCAGAAACAAAAAGCCCCCGAACCTTTCGATTCGGGGGCTTCTCGTAGAATGTGGCGGTGAAGAAGGGATTTGAACCCTTGATACGATTTCTCGTATACACACTTTCCAGGCGTGCTCCTTCGACCACTCGGACACTTCACCGTTTCTCTTCAAGCTATTCAGCCTGTCGAGGCGCGCTAATTTAGTCGAAGGTCCTTTCTTTGGCAAGAAGTTTTTTCAGAATTTTCATGCGCTTAAGCCTTTGCGTGTCTGTGCGAGGTGCTCAAGGGCAATGCTGCCATTCTCGCCTGCGCTTTTACCCACGCGCCATCCGCCGCCCCGCTGCCACGCACGCTGGCGGGCGATCGCTGACCGAGTAGTCAGCCTTGCTGCTTTACCTGGGTTCGCGCGCTGGGTAAGTTCATCGCCACGCCATTTAAAGGACACTGCCATGAGCGAGCTGATCACCTACCATGCCGAAGACGGCATCGCCACACTGACCCTGAACAACGGCAAGGTCAACGCCATCTCGCCCGATGTCATCACCGCCTTCAATGCGGCGCTGGACCGCGCCGTGCAAGACCGCGCGGTGGTAATCATCACCGGCCAGCCGGGCATTCTGTCCGGCGGCTATGACCTCAAAGTGATGACCGCTGGGCCCAAGGAGGCCATCGCGCTGGTAACAGCAGGCTCGACCTTGGCCCATCGCATGCTCTCGCACCCTTTCCCGATCATCGTTGCCTGCCCAGGCAATGCGGTGGCCAAGGGCGCCTTCCTGCTGCTCTCGGCCGACTACCGCATCGGCGTTGAAGGCCCCTACAAGATCTGCCTGAACGAGGTGCAGATCGGCATGACCATGCACCACGCCGGCATTGAGCTGGCCCGCGACCGCCTGCGCCGCTCGGCCTTCCACCGCTCGGTGATCAACGCTGAAGTGTTCGACCCGCATGCGGCGGTCGATGCGGGGTTCCTGGACAAGGTGGTACCGGTGGAGCAATTGCAGGAAGCGGCCTTGCACGCAGCCCGCGAGCTCAAGAAGATCAACATGCTGGCGCACAAGAACACCAAGCTTAAAGTGCGTAAAGGCCTGCTGTCGGCCTTGGCGACGGCCATCGAGATGGATCAGACAGCCTTCTGAAGCACGCGTGCTGTGTAGGAGCGGCCTTGTGTCGCGAAAGGGTCGCGTAGCGGCCCCAGCATTTTTGAATAGGGCCGAGATCCTGGGGCTGCTACGCAGCCCGTTCGCGACACAAGGCCGCTCCTACACGGCTCACCGTTTGCCCACCCAAGTGAACACTTGTACACTCAAACCTCTTTCATAGCGGTGAGAGTCGTACCATGCTGGCTGTGCTGCGCTTTATCCTGCTGTCGGTGCATGTCGTGCTCGCCAGCATCATTGGCCTGATCATCGGCGTGTGCCGCCCTTTCAACCCGGACAACAGCCCGCTGTTCGCCCGCCTCTACAGCGTGCCTGCGGCGTGGATCCTGGGTATCCGGGTCAAGGCTGAAATGCGTGTCCTGGACGACCTGCCGCCAGGTAGCGTGGTCCTAGCCAACCATCAGTCCAACTTCGACCTGTTCATCGTCGGCCAGGTGATACCCCGGCGCACGGTGGCGGTGGGCAAGAAAAGCCTCGGCTGGATTCCGCTGTTCGGCCAGCTGTTCTGGCTGGGCGGCAACGTGCTGATCGACCGCGGCAACGCCTACAAGGCACGCCGGGCAATGCTTGCCACCACCAAGACCTTGCAGCAAGGCACCTCGATCTGGATTTTCCCCGAGGGCACGCGCAACCAGGATGAGCAACTGCGGGCATTCAAGAAAGGCGCCTTCCATATGGCCCTGGCTGCCGGCGCGCCGATCGTTCCGGTATGCGTCAGCCGCTACCGGCGGCGCATGGGCCTGAACAGCTGGGCGCAGCGCACAGTGACCATTCGTGCGCTGGCCCCTATCGCGACCGCCGGCCTGACCACGCAGGACCTGCCGGCACTGGTGGAGCAGTGCCGCGAGCAAATGCAGCGCTGTATCGACCAGATGGACACCGAGGCTGCGCCGGGCAAATGAATCTTCACCGGCCAAGGTTGCCCCGCGACGCGACACGGCCCAAGCTGTCCGGGTGTTCAACCGGATAAGCGCATAAACATGGGTCGAGTCGTCGCAGCGGCGGTGTACAGCGCCGGTCGCAAGGTCACCAACATCAGCATTGATCAAGGCGCCGAATGGGCGCGCAAACCGGGGCATTTTGTCTGGATCGGGCTGGAAGAGCCTGACGCCGAGGCGCTGGCCAACCTGCAGTGCCAATTTGGCCTGCACGAGTTGGCCATCGAAGATGCCCTGGAAAAACACAGCCGCCCAAAGCTTGAAACCTTCGGCGACGCGCTGTTCATCGTCACCTACTCGCCGGTGCGCCACCAGGGCCGGCTTGAGTTCATCGAAACCCACATCTTTGCCGGCAGCGGCTATATCATCACCTGCCGCAATGGCCACTCCAAATCCTACGCCTTGGTGCGCCAGCGCTGCGAAGCCCGGCCCTTGCTGCTGGAGCACGGCGAGGACTTCGTGCTGTACGCCCTGCTGGATTTCGTCACCGAGAACTATCAGCCCGTCAGCGAGGCGATCCATGGCGAAATCGAGGCCCTGGAGCAGAGCGTGCTGGGCAATTCGCTGCGTGAACAAGACATCCGCCGCCTGCACAGCCTGCGCCGCGACATCCTGCGCCTGCGCCGCTACGTAGCACCGATGGTTGAGATCAGCGAAGAGCTGCAGCGCCTGAGCTTCCCGTTCATCGACAAGAACATGCGCCCGTATTTTCGCGATGTGCAGATCCACGTCACACGGCAGATGGAAGACCTTGCCGGCATCCGCGACATCGCCAGCCAGACCATCGAGATCGGCATGCTGCTGGAGTCGTCACGCCAGAGCATTACCCAGCGCAAGTTCGCCGCCTGGGCGGCGATTCTGGCATTCCCGACGGCAATTGCCGGGATCTACGGCATGAACTTCCAGAACATGCCGGAGCTGGGCTGGCACTACGGCTACTTCGCGGTGCTTGGGGTGATCGGGCTGGGCTGCATCGGCCTGTACGCGAGCTTCAAGCGCTCCGGGTGGCTGTAGCGCGCCTTACGCGGCGCTGCTGTCGGTTTTGCCCGGCTGGGCAATGAAACGCAGCATCCATTCGCCTACCAGATCGCCCTGATGGTCGGTGGCAAGGCTGGCGACGGCTTTTTCGTACACTTCATCGCCCAAATGCTGCTGGCGGGCATCGAGCAGCGCGCGGGAGTAATCGTGCACAAACTCAGGGTGGCCCTGGAAGCACAGCACCTGGTCGCCGATGTGATAGGCCGCGTTCGGGCAGAAATCGCTGGATGCGATAACCGTTGCGCCTTCAGGTAGCGCGGTCACCTGGTCCTGATGGCTGATCAACAGGGTCAGTTCGCAAACCTCCGGGTCCATCCACGGCGCATGGGCGGCGAGCCTGTAGCGGTGAATGCCGACGCCCCAGCCCTTGTCAGCGCGCTCGGCTTTGCCGCCCAAGGTCAGGGCCAGCAATTGGTGGCCGAAACACACGCCAAGCAGCTTCTCGCCACGGCCGTACAGTTTCAGCAGATAGGCCTTGAGGGTGTGGATCCACGGGTCGCTACCGAATGAATCGGCCTTGCTGCCCGTCACCAGGTAGGCATCGAAGCGCTCGTTTTCAGGTGGGTAGTCGCCGTTCATCACGTTGTACACGCAAAACTCGGCGGCGATCGGCTGACGCGAAAACAGCTGTTCGAACATCCTTCCGTAGCCCTCATAGCGAGCGACCAGCTCAGGTCGCAGGACATCGGTTTCAAGGATGCAGACGCGTAACGACATGGGAATAGTCCTGAACGACGTAGGTAAAGGTTCGCTATAGAGCGTGACGCGAAAGCCACGTACAAGCAAGTAGCAAGTCCAGACGAACGGTAAGGGCTGTAACCCTCGGTAACCACTGCCGCGCACTCGTCTAGGCAGAGCGTGCCAGCGCGATGGCCAGTGGC
The DNA here is from genome assembly GCF_014268825.1 of Pseudomonas sp. SWRI51. Lineage (NCBI taxonomy): Bacteria > Pseudomonadati > Pseudomonadota > Gammaproteobacteria > Pseudomonadales > Pseudomonadaceae > Pseudomonas > Pseudomonas sp. SWRI51. The sequence continues at coordinate 19,619 of NZ_JABWRG010000010.1, forward strand.
CTTAAAACGCCCTGATGGCATTTTTTAGTGGCTTAGAACAAACAGTTCTGAAACATCGTTGCCGGGCGCCCTACTGTTGGTTGTATACCCGTTGTTATCAGGTATGCAGGGACGGCACTGCACAACGCCGCTGCGATCGACCCGACGCCATGCAGGGAAGCTCAGGGGTTTTCAGGAATAACAACAATGAAGGCGGTCCGCCATGTTCAGACAATCCAAGGTACGCCAAGCGGGGCTCATCCTTTTCGCCACCACGTTGCTGCTGATCTTGCCGAACTTGTCTCGGCTGTTTGGTTGATGCAGGAAGTGGCGTTTACGTAGACTGTGCAGGTACCCTGCCGGTCTTGATGGCAGGAGGCTATCTATGCGCATTCTCATCGCACTGCTGTGCCTGTTCTCGACGCTGTCTGCGACGGGCGCCACGTTAACCCTGAAAATCGGCGAGCACTCGCGCACCTGGCAAAGCGAGCAACTGCTCAGCCACCCTGACGCCCGCGATATCACCATCGACCAGGACGTTGCCTACAAGCGCAGCATGCATTACCGCGCCGTCCCATTGGCGGTACTGCTCGAAGGTGTCGGGCCGACTGACCACCTGCAGGCCGTATCCTTTGACGGCTTTGCCGCTGAGATGCCGGCAGGCCCACTGCTGCAGCCAGGCCCCGCTCAGGCTTGGCTGGCTGTCGAGGACCCCAAGCAGCCGTGGGCTGGGCTTGCCCCAGGCAAACCCAGCGCCGGGCCGTTCTATCTGGTCTGGACCAACCCGCAAGCAGGCGGCATACGCCCGGAACAGTGGCCCTATCAAGTAAGCACGGTGAGCCGCCTGGCGCCGGTCGAAGAACGTTTTCCGGCGCTGCTGCCAGACCCTGCGCTGAAAAAAGACGACCCGGTCCGAGAAGGCTTTGCCCTGTTCCAGCAGAACTGCCTGGCCTGCCACCGCCTGAACGGCGCCGGGGATGCCCAGTTCGGCCCGGACCTGAATGTGCCGCACAACCCGACCGAGTATTTCCAACCGGCGTTCCTGCGCCAGTACATCCGCGACCCACAGAGCCTGCGCCGCTGGCCACAGGCACGGATGCCGGGCTTCCCGGTGCAGGTGTTGAATGACAAGGAACTGGATGCGTTGCTGGCGTATCTGCGGCACATGGCCCCGCGCAAGACGCCGTGAGGCCACCGGGTGCTGTTCACTGGTAAAGGGCTTTTGCGCATGAGGGCGCCAGCCAGGGAGAAGGCCCTGACGGGCGCCGGCACAACCTCAGGCTACCGCTCGCTCCTGGCGCACGCCCCACCCTTCTACCTCGCCACCATGGGGTGAGATCACCCGCTCGAAATCTTCCTCGAACGCGCCGATACCGCCGTAACTGGCATACATCACTTTGCTTAACTCAAGGTGCCAGGCGCCATCGTCGCGCTCGCTCACCTGAGCATTGGTCGACTCGCCACGAAACTCCCGCGCCGCGTGACGAGCGCCGGCTTCATCGGGGAACACTGCGTAAAACTCGATGGGGTGAATGCGGGTGAAATCAAAACCGCCAGCTTTCATCTGGCGAAGAACACTGCTGCTGATGTCGTCGTTCTGGCTGCTCATGAATCGTCCTCCTGAATTGCAATGGATAGACTTTCCGTGCATGACGCACCCGCCGGCGAATTAGCGCTGCCGGCGGTTCGAGCTTGATGCAAGACGCGAAGTGAAGATGATGCAGGCCCGCAGAGTAGAACCGTGCCTGGCTCCAGCGTAGTGCTTGCGCCGGCACTTTACCAGAGGCTCAAGGCACCTCGTGGATATCGTTGATGGTCACGCCGTTCTGCTCCTTGAGCCAGCGCGCCGTGGGGGAAGGGCTACGGCCCTGAAAATCGTTGAGGTCCAACTGATCCATGATCGGGAACAACCGCGAGCGTATGGCCCGCGCCGCGTCTTCCTCGCTGGGGCAATGCTCGGCATCGAGCAGCAGTGACTCGGGTTCGCCCGTCTGTTTGGCAAAGATGACTTCCCACTTCTTCATCGAATCTACCCTCGGTGGCAAAACGGTGAGTGACATCCGTAATAGCTGACCGCCCGACAGGCATGTTGTTCAGCGCAGTTACTTCGCAGGCACAAAAAAGCCCGCCGGCAAGCGGCGGGCTGGGCAACAGTGCTACGGCTTACTTCGGTATGCCGTGCACGACGCCTGCGGTGTTGTCCAGCAGGCTCTTGGTCGCCGTCTGGATGTACGCCTCAAGCTGCTTGAGCATCTGCGCCTGGTCCGGGCTTTCGATCAATTGTGCCTTGAACTCGCGGCCCAGTTGGTAGCGATACAGACGCGGGGTCATGTCCTTGGACTCGATCAGCAGCCGGTCACCCTGCACCAGGCCAACAATCTGCTCACTGCCCGAGGGCTTGATCATGCCAACGCCAGGGTCACCCTCAGGCAGGTTGAGCAAATCACGCCCCCAGCACTGATGACGGGTTTGCCCGCCAAGACGGCCCATGATGGTCGGCACGATGTCGACCTGGGTGCCGACGGTGTGGCTGACAGCACCAAACTTGTCCTGGATGCCAGGCGCTATCAGCAACAGCGGCACGTTGAAGCGGCCCAGGTCCAGTTCGGTGACCTGCTGATGGTTGCCAAAACCATGGTCGCCGACGATCACGAACAAGGTGTCCTTGAAGTACGGCTCCTTGCGCGCCTTCTCGAAGAACTGGCCCAACGCCCAGTCCGAATAACGCATTGCAGTCAGGTGCTCGTCCAGACGGCCCTGGCCCGTCACCTTCTCCACCGGCAAATTGCTCGGCAGTGCATACGGGGTGTGGTTGGAAAGGGTCTGCAGCAAGGCATAGATAGGCTTGCTTGGGTCGTGCTTGGCCAGTTCTTCGTTACCGCGGTCGAACATGTCCTGGTCGGAAACACCCCAGGTCGGGTCGGAGAACACCGGGTTGACGAAGTCGTTGCGGCCGATAAACGTGGTCATGCCCTGGTTGCCGAAGAACCCGGACTGGTTATCCCAGGCAAAATCACCGTTGTAGACATACACATCGTCATACTTGCGAGCACTGAGCAGCGCTGGCAAGCCCGACAGTTTATGGCCACCTTCCGGGGTCTGCATCAGGTATTCGAAGCCTGGCAGGTTGGGGAAGCAGCCCATGGTCGCGAACATGCCCTGATGGGTATGGGTGCCATTGGAGAAGAAGCGGTCGAACAGCAGACCCTCCTTGGCCAGCTTGTCGAAATACGGCGTGATGTTGTTCGGGCTACCCAATGCTCCGACCGAATGGCCGGCGAAGCTTTCCATCAGGATTACCACGACGTTCTTGATCGGCAGCGTGCGCTCGGCAGGCGGCAGGAAGTCGCGACGCACCGCCGCTTCGTCGGCATCGACCAAGGTGTCGTGTGGGGTCAGCAGTTGCTGGCGCACGGTCTCGGTGGCAACGCCTTGGTCAAGCACCGGCTTCCACAGGTTGGCGCGGTCTTCGCCATAGCGGCTCTTGGCAGCGTCGATCAGGGTCAGGGTGCCATTGAGGCCCAACTGGTTGACGAAGTTCGAGTCCGTGGTGAAAGCGTCGCCCCAGCGCATCGGCGGGCCTTGGCGCAGGGTGCCACGGGCGGCAATCACCGCCAGCAACAGAATCACCATGAACACCGCCAGGCGGTTGTACCACGGTGCCACGCGGTGCACGCCTTCAGTACGGGTCAGACGGTCGATACCCTTGAACAGCAGGCTCAGCAACCAGGTGCCGAACAGCCAGGCCAGCAGGTAACGCACCACCGGGAAACCGTACCAGAGCATGCTCATGACGGTTTTCGGGTCTTCGTTGATGTACTGGAACACCAAGCCGTTGAGGCGCTGGTGGAACTCGCGATAGAAGTCCATCTCCATCAGGCCAAGGAACATCACCACGCTGGAAGCGAGGGTCAGCCAGCAGCGCAATACGCCGCGCCGCGCCATCGCCCAGGGGCTGAGCAGGGCCAGCAGCAGCGGAATGCTGATGTACACCACTACGCGCAGGTCAAAGCGCAGGCCGTTGAACATGCCTTCGGCGACCGTCGAGTACGGCGTGGTGCCGATCATGTCGCTGTTGTAGACCAGTAGCGCCAGGCGCACCAGGCTGAGCATCAGCATGATCACCAGGCCACTGAGCAGCGTGTAGGCAAGGTGGGATTTCAGGGTTGGCGAGAACGAGCCTCGCACGCCCTGTTGCTTCAGGGCATCCGTGTTAGCCATGAATGGAGGGGTCCTAGGATGACGGGGTTGCGATTAAAGGCGGGGCGCCGTGTGCATGGACGGCCCTGCCCGCTGTGATGGGCTTGGACCAACGCAGCATTGTGCGGCGCGGATTCTCGAAAATCGAGTGTGAAAATTTTGTCACGTAGCCAGGCAATGGTGCTCAGAGGTTGATATTGCCCCGTGGCCCGGCAATCGCCCAGATGATCAACCCGAGCACCGGCAGCAGCACGATCAGCAGAATCCACAGTACCTTGACGCCAACCTCGGCACCGCTCTTGACCACATTGAGGATCGCCCAGATATCCAGGGCAAGGATGATCAGGCCAACCAGGCCATTGAAGGTCGAGCCCATGTCGGTGCTCCTGCGTGGTGAGTGATGCGCACAGCATAGCTGGCTATGACCGCGATAGAAGGGAATCCTTGGCCAGCCACGCGGGTCACTGGATAGACTGCCGTCATTCATTGCTTCGAGGTCCGCATGCCCCCTGCCCACTCTCCCACTGCCGCCCCCGCCTCGCTGTTCGGTGCCTGGCGGCGCCAAGTGCTGCATACGCCATGGCTCAGCGCCGGGCTTGGCCTGAGCCTGCTTGCCATTATCGCCCTGCTGGCCGCCAGCGTGTGGAACGCTGTCAATGGCGAGCACGCCGACAACCTGCACCTGGCGGCGATTGGCGGCCTCGCAGGCTTTGCCGCCACCGCCTTGGGCGCGGTGCTGGCGGTGGTACTGCGTGATGTCAGCTCGCGTAGCCAGGATGTGATGCTGGGTTTCGCCGCCGGCATGATGCTCGCGGCCAGCTCGTTTTCGCTGATTCTGCCAGGCCTGGATGCCGCCCGCGAAATAACCGGCAACGGCCCGGCGGCAGCGTTTACCGTGGTGCTGGGCATGGCTCTGGGCGTGGTGCTGATGCTGGGCCTGGACCGCTTCACCCCGCACGAGCATGAAAGCACCGGCCCCTGCGGCCCGGATGCCGAGCGCATCAACCGGGTGTGGCTGTTCGTACTGGCAATTACCCTGCACAACTTGCCGGAAGGCATGGCCATTGGGGTGAGCTTTGCCAACGGCGACATGAACATCGGCCTGCCGCTGACCAGTGCCATCGCGATCCAGGACATCCCCGAAGGCCTGGCGGTGGCGCTGGCATTGCGCGCGACCGGGCTGAGCAACTTCAAGGCGGCGCTGGTGGCGGTGGGGTCAGGGCTCATGGAGCCGCTGGGGGCGGTGATCGGGCTGGGGATTTCCACCGGTTTTGCGCTGGCCTACCCGATCAGCATGGGGCTGGCGGCGGGGGCGATGATTTTCGTGGTGTCCCACGAGGTAATCCCGGAAACCCACCGCAACGGGCACCAGACATCGGCCACGCTGGGGTTGATGGGTGGTTTTGCGGTGATGATGTTTCTGGATACAGCGTTGGGGTGACAAAGCGCAGGGCGTAACAGGTGCAATGCACTGCTCAACCGCAACATTGCTGGTTGGACCCAATGCTGTGGGAAATGATGAGCGTTGTGGCGAGCGGGCTTGCCCCGCGTTGGGCTGCGCAGCAGCCCTGAAAACCCAAGGGGCTGCTGCGCAGCCCAACGCGGGACAAGCCCGCTCGCCACAAGGAGATATGCTTGGCCAGAACAGGCTGACTGCCTTAAACGTGCACCGCCACCTTCAATGCTTCCAGCGCCGGTTCGACCTTGATGCCAACGGCCGCACCAAGCTCCAGCACCCGCGCCAGGTCGTGCTGGCCGACCATGACCATCTGTAGCTCATCGTCGAGCAACTGGCTGAAATTGAGCAGCACATAGCCGCCAGCCTCTTTGTTCAGCGCGCCCATCTGCACCTGGATACGGTTCAACGCCGTCAGCGCCTCGGTGCGTGCCAGCTGCTTGGCCTTGAGGGTGAACGGCACGCTCTTGTCGAACGAATCGCTGATCTGCTGGAACAGATCCTGATAGCTGTCCGCCTGGAACAGCACAGTGTCGGGCAGGCTGCCGACCACCACCCATTCGCCCAGCGGAATCGGGAAGCTGTCGTCGTAGTTGATGTCAGGGTTCGCCGCCAGGAAGGCGGCGGGGTCAGCGTAGGCCTGGGCGGCCTCGTCAGCGATGCGCTCGATGTCCTCATCAAGTATGCAACCGGCGCCAATGAGGCGGATGAGTTCGAGCAATTGGTCTTTCATTAGGGGCCCTGCGCATTGGCGTAAAAGGCGCAAAGGATAGCCGCAAACGCCCCCGGACGGTTAGCGCGCGAGTGCTTCCAGGCGTGCTGCGGCATCCACCGCGCCCATGGTGCGGGCTGCGGCCACGGCATTGGCGCCGGCTGCGTCGCGGTGCGCTGGGTCGGCGCCTTGGGCCAACAGGTAATCGATGATCTCCAGGCGGTTGAACATTGCCGCCAGCATCAACGCCGTGCGCCCGTCGGCTGCCGAGGCGTCCACCGGTACGCCGTGCTCGAGCAGCAGGCGAATCATCGGCAGGTCGCCTTTGAACGCAGCGCCAGCAATCGGCAGTTGGCCATTGTCGTTGGCAATCAGAGGGTCGGCGCCATGGGCCAGCAGCACTTTCACAGCATCAGCGTGGCCGTGGTAGCTGGCCAGCATCAGCAGGGTGTCGCCCTTGTGGTTGCGCAGGTCGGCAGGCAGGCCGCTGGCCAGCAGGCGTTCGAGCATTGGCGCATCGCCGCGGCGGGCACGGTCAAAGACTTCGTCGGCAAAGGCTGCGCTTTCTTCGGCGGTCATGGTGGCTGGCTGGGTGTCGGTCATCGGGAACCTCCTGGCAAATGAATGGGCCCAAGTGTTGGTCAGGCACCGCCAGCGGGTCAAAGGTTCAGATTCTATGGGCCACAGAGAGCCAGGCTATGACCGTGCAAATTGCACTGTGCAAAATGCACGACCTTGCAGAATGCAACAGCCGGACGCCCAGCGAATATCACAAGCAATTGTTTTTAAAGGATTTTTATAGAAACAGAAGACTGGCACGGTCGCTGCAACTATCAACTCACGTTTGCCAACATATTCAGTCAGGAGTTGATATGGACCTTATCCAGGAAAAATTCGCCTCGGTCTTCAGTGCCTATCAGGTTGCTACCCAGCCCCGCCCAGACGGCGGTGTCCTGCTTACCCTGCGCGCAGCCGACGGCAAAGTGACTCGCCGAGTGCTGACCTACAGCCAATTGCACAGTGCCGAGCAGCTGTCCTGGGCGATCAGCGCCATCCGCCGTGACATCGCAGAACAAGCCAGTGAATTGCCAGTGATCTCGATGTTACAGAGCCAGCAGCGCTTCGCCCTGCCGACCTACCGTTGATTGCTGCACTTGCTCGCGGGGCCAGCGAATACACTGACCCCGCGACGCTCTCAGAGTTCGTCCATCCCCGCAAAACGCCCCGCAATGCCTTCGCCGCGCAGCTTCGCCTGAGCCTTTTGAGCGTCTGCATACAGCCGTAGCGCCAGGCAAAACGGCGTGTCGCCAAAGCTCAGCCAACGTGGCGTGCCTGCCGGTATCTGCAATACATCGTCCTTCTCGCAAAGCACCGCATAAACGTAATCGCCAATATGCAGGCTTACCTGCGCCCGGCCGCTGACCATCGCCAGCACTTCTTCGGTATCGAGGCTGTGTTCCTCACCGAGCGCGGCCAGTGCGGGGGCGACACCGTCATGGCTCAGCAGGCTGAAGCCGCTACTGCCACGCTCGGTCATCAAGCCGTCCAGTGGCACGCGGCAGGCGTCGAGCACTTCCTGCTCCGCACAGCCAGGGCGCAGGCGGGCGCCGGATGCCCAGCGGGCAAAATGCACGCCCTGCTCGGCCAGCGTCGCAACGATGTCTTCGTGGTGGGTCAGCACCTTGTGCGCAAGCTCGGGGCTGGCGGTGTGGAATACGCTGAGAATGCTCATCAGGGGTTGTTCCTGCTGTGTTTCAAACGGAGGGCAATGATAACGGCTGCCGCCAGTGCAGCGACGCTGGCCATACCAAAGGTGAACTGTGGGCCCAGCAGTTTCCAGCTGTAGCCTGAATACAAAGCGCCCAGCGCCCCGCCCGTGCCGGACAACGCCGCATACAGCGCCTGCCCCTGGCCTTGCTGACGGGGGCCGAAGCTTGATTGCACGAAGGCGATACTGGCCGCATGGAAGCAACCGAACGTGGCGGCATGCAGCACCTGCGCCAGCACCAGCACACCGGGGATGTCAGCAAGGCTACCCAGCAGCAACCAGCGCAGCGCCGCAACCAGGAAACTTGCCAGCAGCACCAGGCGCACCGGAAAACGCGCAAAGATGCGGCTCATGGCCATGAACACCAGCACCTCGGCCACCACGCCCAGCGCCCACAGCAAGCCAATGGCGCCACGGCTGTAGCCCAAGTGCTCCAGGTGCAGGGTGAGGAAGGTGTAATACGGGCCATGGCTCAGTTGCATCAACGCCACGCACAGGTAAAACGCCGTTACCCCCGGCGCTGCAACCTGCTTGAGAAAGCCCCCTGCCCCGCGCTGCTCGGCGTGCTCCACCGGCTGGGCATTGGGCACCCACAGGCTTGCGGCGACGATGCCGGCCATGATCACCACCAGCGCCACCGGGTAAATGTCCAGGCTCAGCCATTCGAACAGACGCCCAAGGCCGACCACGGCAAGGATGAAACCAATCGAGCCCCACAGCCGCACCTGGCTGTAGCGCGAGGTCTGGCCGTGCAGATGGGCCAGGGTTATCACCTCGAACTGCGGCAGCACGGCGTGCCAGAAGAACGCGTGCAAGGCCATGACCAACGCCAGCCACGCGTAGCTTTTACCAAAGAAGATCAGCGAAAAGGTCGCCAGGGTCGACAGCGCCCCCAGCCTCACGATCAGCAGCCGCCGGCCGCTGCGGTCGCCCAGCCAGCCCCACAGGTTAGGCGCCACGCAGCGCATCAGCATCGGGATCGCCACCAGCTCGCCAATACGCGCCGGGGGAAAGCCCAAATGGTCGAAGTACAACGCCAGAAACGGCGCGGTCGAACCAAGCAAGGCGAAGTAGAACAGGTAGAAGCTGGACAGGCGCCAGTAGGGCATGGAGGGGGTCCGCTGGGTCGTATGCCGGTGTACAGGCCTGCTCGCGGGCAACAACAGCCGCGAGCAGAGCTGCGCTGACGCCTCAGCGCTGGCCGAGCACCGGCGTGTTGACCTTCACATCGGCGTTCTGGCCACGGTGGCGCAACAGGTGGTCCATCAGCACGATGGCCATCATCGCTTCGGCGATAGGCGTGGCGCGGATGCCCACGCAAGGGTCATGGCGGCCCTTGGTAATCACGTCCACCGGGTTGCCATGCACATCGATCGAGCGGCCCGGCACGGTAATGCTGGAAGTCGGCTTGAGCGCCAGATGGGCGACGATTGGCTGGCCCGAGGAAATACCACCCAGAATGCCGCCCGCATTGTTGCTGAGGAAACCTTGCGGGGTAAGTTCGTCGCGGTGCTCGGTGCCGCGCTGGGCGACACTGGCAAAACCTGCACCGATCTCGACACCCTTCACCGCGTTGATGCTCATCAACGCGTGGGCAAGTTCGGCATCGAGGCGGTCGAAGATTGGCTCGCCAAGGCCCGGCATCACCCCTTCGGCAACCACGGTGATTTTTGCCCCGACCGAATCCTGGTCACGGCGCAGCTGGTCCATGTAGGCCTCAAGCTCCGGCACCTTGGCCGGGTCTGGGCTGAAGAAGGCATTCTGCTCGACCGAGTCCCAGCTTTTGAACGGGATTTCGATCGGCCCCAACTGGCTCATGTAACCGCGCACCTGAATGCCCTGGGTGGCCAGGTACTTCTTGGCGATGGCGCCCGCGGCCACGCGCATGGCCGTCTCGCGCGCGGAGCTGCGGCCACCGCCGCGGTAGTCGCGGGTGCCGTACTTGTGGTGGTAGGTGTAGTCGGCGTGGGCCGGGCGGAACAGCTCCTGGATGGAGGAGTAGTCCTTGGACTTCTGGTCGGTGTTGCGGATCAGCAGGCCAATCGAGCACCCAGTGGTACGGCCTTCGAACACGCCGGAGAGGATTTCGACCTCATCGGCTTCCTGGCGCTGGGTGGTGTGGCGGCTGGTACCGGGCTTGCGCCGGTCGAGGTCATGCTGCAGGTCCGCCAGGGAGATTTCCAGGCCGGGCGGGCAGCCGTCGACAATGGCAACCAATGCCGGGCCATGGCTTTCGCCTGCGGTGGTGACAGTGAACAGCTTGCCGTAGGTATTGCCGGACATGGACGCTCCGCGAATCAGCCTGAAGTGAACGAAAACGGCAGTATACGGAAAACGCGCAGGGATGGGTTGCCCGCACCGGCAAACACTAGGCGCGCGAACCTTTACCCCGCAGGCCCGGTCTTAGCTTCACCTCCCCCACGCAGTATCCCGTCCATGAAGTCCCGCCTCGCTGCCCTGCTTCTGCTGCTGTGCACCAGCCTTGCCCAGGCCGCCGCCCCCACTGTGCTGCAACGCCCCATCGACCTGGACACAGGCCAAGGTGTGCTGCATGGCAGCCTGCTGTTGCCGCAGCAGGACAGCCCGCCACCGGTGGTGCTGATCATTGCCGGCTCCGGCCCCACTGACCGCGATGGCAACAACCCCGCCTCCGGGCGCATCGACAACCTCAAGCGCCTGGCGCTGTTGCTGGCAAGCGAACACATCGCCAGCGTGCGCTTCGACAAGCGCGGGGTGGCCGCCAGCCAACCGGCCACCCCGGATGAGCGCGACCTCAGCGTCGAGCGCTATGTCGCCGATGTGGTCGCCTGGGGGCAAAAGCTGCGCCAGGACCCGCGCTTCGGCCCGCTGATTCTGGTCGGCCACAGTGAAGGCGCGCTGATCGCAACGCTGGCAGCCGAGGACGCCGGCGCAAGCGCTGTCATCACCCTGGCGGGCAGTGGCCGGCCAATTGGCGATGTGCTGCGCGAGCAACTGGCCCAGCGCCTGCCGCCCGCCCAGTTGGCCAGCGGCGAGGCTCTGATTGCACGGCTGCAGGCCGGGCAAACCAGCCTGGACGTGCCGCCAATGTTGCGTCAGGTATTTCGCCCCAGCGTGCAGCCGTACCTGATCACCCTGCTGCGCCAGGACCCGGCCGCGGCGTTCGCCCGGCTACGGGTGCCGGCGCTGATCGTGCAGGGCCGCAACGACGTACAGGTCGAGGTGGCTGATGCCGAACAGCTCAAGGCCGCCAAGCCGGATGCCGAGCTTGTGCTTATCGACGGCATGAACCATGTACTGCGCATCAGCCCGCGCGACATGAGCCAGCAGCGCGACAGTTACCGCAACCCCGAGCTGCCCCTGGCCCGTGAGCTGGGCGAACACATCGTCGCATTCATCCAGGCGCTGCCTGCGGCATGAGGTTTTGCCGGGCGCCGTACTCAGGTCTTGGGCCGCGCTGCCGATAACGCGGCTAATAGCCAACACGTCGGTGACCGTGGGTATGCCCTGCGATCACCCGGCCGCCGTGCACTTGAGGATTGCCTGATGACCGATGCCCCCGCCGCCGAGGCGCCCGAAGAACAAGCCCCGCAGAGCGCTCCGCAGCCGTGGGCGGACCTGGCCCCGGAGCATTTCCAGCTGCTGCGCCTGAACGCCCTGCACACCGACCGCAACAGCGGTGCACGGCCGCTGCGCTTCGTGGAGTTTGGCTACGCCGAGCGCCACGACAAGGAGCACAGCCTGCTGCGCATGCAGATTCAGTTGCCGGGGCAAAAGGTGCGCAAGGAGCAAAACCTGCTGGATGTGCGCGTCGACCACCAGAACCGTACGGTGCGCATTGGCAATGACGCTGGCCTGCAACTGGAGCCGCTTAACCGTGGTGTTGGCAGGTACATGCTGGCGCAGGCGGTGCAGTGGCTGCAGCACCGTTGCTCGCATTACCGCATCGAGGGCATGAGCCTGCCGAACAAGGATGCGCTGAACGAAGACACGCGCCTGCGCCGTGACCATGTGCTGCGCAGCATCGGGCTTGAAGTGGAGTACCTCGACGGGCAGTTGCTCAAGGGCCGTATCAAAGAAACCCCGGTGGGCCAGCTCAAGGGCGGCTGGAATACCGACAAGGCCCAGCGCGTCGATATCCTCGAAGCAGCCGGCATGCTGCAGCAGGCCGAGCAGAACCTGATGGAGAAAGAGGCGCAACTGCGCGAGCGCGATGAGCGCGTGGCCAAATATCGACGCGAAGACAACGGGCTGCGCTCCACCATCGCCTGCCTGGTGGCCTTTTCCGTGTTCCAGGCCGGGCTGCTGTTCTGGATCGCGCTGCGTTAAAGCCACCCCGGCGCGGCGGGCCACTGCCTGTGTAGGAGCGGCCTTGTGTCGCGAGAGGGCTGCGTAGCAGCCCCAGGATATCGGCCTCAGGCGCAATCGCCGGGGCTGCTACGCAGCCCATTCGCGACACAAGGCCGCTCCTACACGAGACTGTGATGGCGGCAAACCCTGATCAAACCCGCGAAGCGAACAGCTCCTGGTGCTTGCGGCACTGTTCGGCCGAGAGCATGAACACCCCATGCCCACCGCGCTCGAACTCAAGCCAGGTGAAGTCCACCTCGGGGTACAACGCCTCGACATGCACCTGGCTGTTGCCCACCTCGACGATCAACAGGCCCTTTTCGGTCAGGTGATCAGCCGCCTCGGCCAGCATGCGCCGTACCAGGTCCAGGCCATCGTTGCCACAGGCAAGGCCCAGCTCCGGCTCGTGGTGATACTCAGCGGGCATATCGCCAAAATCTTCGGCGTCGACATACGGCGGATTGGACAGGATCAGGTCGAAACGCTGGCCCGGGAGCCCGGCGAAACCATCGCCCTGCACGGTGTAGACGCGCTGGTCCAGGCCGTGGCGCTCGATGTTCTGGTTGGCCACCTCAAGGGCGTCGAACGACAGATCGGCCAGCACCACCTCGGCCTCCTGGAACACGTCGGCGGCAACCAGACCGATGCAACCTGAGCCGGTGCACAGGTCCAGAATGCGCGCAGGCTCCGCGGCCAGCCACGGCTCGAAGCGTTTTTCGATCAGTTGGCCGATTGGCGAACGTGGCACCAGCACGCGCTCATCGACAATGAACGACATGCCGCAGTACCAGGCCTCGCCCAGCAGGTAGGCGGTAGGCACGCGGTCTTCGATACGGCGCTTGAGCAGGTGCATCAGACGTACCCGCTCGTCGTCTTCGAGCGCGCAGTCCAGGTAGCTGTCGGCCACTTCCCACGGCAGGTGCACCGCACCCAGTACCAGCAGGCGTGCCTCGTCCCAGGCATTGTCGGCACCGTGACCGAAAAACAGCTCATGCTCATGGAAGCGGCTGACCGCCCAGCGGATATGGTCGCGCAAAGTGCGCAGACGGGATGTGATCACGGAAGACTCCTTTTAAGACAGAACAAAAGTCTAACAGCCCACACCCAACAAATGCTTATTCCTATAGCCAAACACCTGGCCCAAGGCCACGCACCATGTCGCCTGCAATGTCAACCATTCCCATTGACGCCAAGGCAGAGGACAATAGGTATACAAAAGCCCTATCCGAGGAGCCCTAGATGTCCGTTCCAACCACGATGTTCCGCCTCACTGGCCGCGACTATCCGCCAGCCAGGCTGAGCCAGGCCAGCCTCATCGTCATCGACGCGCAAAAGGAATACCTGAGCGGCCCGTTGACGTTGTCGGGCATGGACGAGGCCGTGGCCAACATCGCCCGGTTGCTCGATGCCGCGCGCAAGGCTGGCCGGCCGATCATCCATGTCCGCCACCTCGGCACTGTCGGCGGGCGCTTCGACCCGCAGGGCGCAGGCGGCGAGTTTATTCCGGGGCTCGAGCCGCAAGGTGATGAAATCGTCATCGAAAAACGCATGCCCAACGCATTCAAAAACACCTCGCTGCACGAAACCCTGCAGCAGCTCGGCCACCTCGACCTGATCGTCTGCGGCTTCATGAGCCACTCCAGCGTCAGCACCACCGTGCGCCGCGCCAAGGACTACGGCTACCGCTGCACCTTGGTCGAAGACGCCTCGGCGACCCGCGACCTGGCCTTCAAGGACACGGTCATCCCGGCAGCACAGATCCACCAATGCGAAATGGCGGTCATGGCCGACAACTTCGCCTGCGTCGCCCCTACCGCAAGCCTGGTGTAAGCCTGCTACCGCCCGGCGGACGGGCGGAACCCGAAGAGCGCACGAAGGTCGAACGGCGGATTCAGCGACAGCAGATTCCGAGGTAAGACCATGAAGCTCAAAGGCAGTTTCGATGCAAGGCGCCTGCGCCCGCGTGAACCCGGCAACTGGGGTGCACGCCTGGCGGCGACCTTTGCCGTTGTGCTGTGCGCCTTGGGCACGGGGCTTGTCTTTGTTGGCATCGCCGGCCTGCTGGGGCACTACCCGGCATTCACCGAACTCAATGCCAACCGGCCACTGGCCGCTACCTTGGCGGTGGTCGGGCTGCTGGTCGTTTACCTCGGTGTGCGTCTGTGGCGGCGCAGCCGCGTACGCCGAGCCCAGGGCCTGAACATGTCGCCGCATCTGATGAAGAAGCACGACTGAGCCGTCATAGCACGTGGCCGATTCCATGGTTTTGCATGAGCCTGTACTGGCCTCATCGCAGGCTGTCGCCAGCTCCCACAGAGATCGCGCACAATCGCACTATTGAGTGCATTGCCCCAACTCTGTGGGAGATTCTATGGTTTTGTACAAGCCTGTTCTCGCCAGACACATTTCCCACAGGATTGGGTCCAACCAGCAATGTTGCGGTTGAGCACGGTCTCTGTAGGAGCTGGCGACAGCCTGCGATGAGGCCGGAAAAACCAGCACAGAGCTGCGCCCCAGCCCGCCCCCACGCTGCCCGAAGTTCTCTGGGCGAGAGCGGCCCCACTCGCGTAAACTACGCGGCACATGTGGAGGCTCCATGCAAGACGACGACTTTTCCCTGTTCAGCGCCGAGGTGCGCGGCGTCAAGCCGATCAAGCACGACCGCGCCGAGGTCGGCAAACCCAAGGTCGACCGCAAGAAGCTGGCCAGCCTGCGCCAGGCCGCGACCATCCGCAGCGACCAGCCGCTGGTGATCGACGGGCTGTCCGACCAGTTCGTCATCGACGTTGCCGCCGAAGACGAGCTGATGTGGCGCCGCGACGGTGTGCAGGAAAGCCAGGTCCGCAAGCTCAAGCTCGGCCAGATCGCCTTCGAAGGCAGCCTGGACCTGCACGGCATGAGCGTCGAAAAAGCCCGCGAAACCCTGTGGGCCTTCTTCGATGAGGCCACCCGCCTGGAAGTGCGCTGCGTGCGCGTCACCCACGGCAAGGCCGCGCGCATCGACGGCAAGCGCCCGATGATCAAGAGCCACGTCAATACCTGGCTGCGCCAACACCCACAGGTGCTCGGCTTTGCCTCGTGCCAGGCGCGCCACGGCGGCACCGGTGCCGTGTATGTGATGCTCAAACGAACCATGCTCGAAGGCCGCGACGAGTGATATCGCGCTTGCAGCGCAGTCGCCGCCGCCGTACCCTTCGCCTTTGCAACAATTTCCACAGGTAGATCCATGTCCCTGGAACAGAATTACACCGAGATCCTCAGCCAGCTGGGCGAGGACGTCTCCCGCGAGGGCCTGCTCGACACGCCCAAGCGGGCTGCGAAGGCCATGAAGTACCTTTGCCGCGGTTATGAACAGACGCTCGAAGAAGTCACCAACAACGCGCTGTTCAGCTCCGACAACAGCGAAATGGTGCTGGTCCGGGATATCGAGCTGTATTCGATGTGCGAACACCACATGCTGCCGTTCATCGGCAAGGCTCACGTCGCCTACCTGCCCAAGGGCAAGGTGCTCGGCCTGTCCAAGGTGGCGCGCATCGTCGACATGTTCGCCCGCCGCCTGCAAATCCAGGAAAACCTCAGCCGCCAGATCGCCGAAGCGGTCCAGCAGGTCACCGGCGCCGCAGGCGTTGCCGTGGTCATCGAGGCCAAGCACATGTGCATGATGATGCGCGGTGTCGAAAAGCAGAATTCCACCATGCTCACCTCGGTGATGCTCGGCGAATTCCGCGACAACCCTGCCACGCGCAGCGAGTTCCTCAGCCTGATCAAGTGATCGGCGCAGGTTCCGAGCCGGCCCCTTGGGGTCGGCTTTTTCATTTCAGGAGTTGCCCATGATCGTCAAAGCTCTGCGGGTCGGCCTCGGCCAGATCATCGTGTTCGGCGACTGGATCAGCCGCCCGGCCAAAAAGAAGCGTGATGCTGCGGCTCAGGCTGCGGTCGAGCAACAGGCCAAGGGCCTTGCGCTGTACCAGTTCCATGCCTGCCCGTTCTGCGTGAAAACCCGCCGCACCCTGCACCGCCTGAATGTGCCAGTGGCGCTGCGCGATGCCAAGAACGACCCGCAACACCGCCAGGCGCTGCTTGAGGGCGGCGGCCGGGTGAAGGTGCCGTGCTTGCGTATCGAAGAAGATGGCAAGGTGAACTGGATGTATGAATCCAAAGCGATCATTGCCTACCTGGACCAGCGCTTCGCGTAAAACCGGGTAGACATCTGTCGCCTGCATCGCGGGGCAAGCCCGCTCCTACAAAAGCAGCTTTCATGCCTCTTGTGGGAGCGGGCTTGCCCCGCGATGGCGCTAGTCAACCCACCATCGGCACATGCCGCGGGTGGCTGGCCACTCGCTCCAGCCACGCCCGCACCGCCGGGTAATCGGCCAAATCGAAACCGCCCTGTTGGGCCACGTGGGTGTAGGCATACAGTGCCACGTCGGCAATCGAATATTGCTCGCCGACCAGGTACGGCGTCATCTGCAACTGCCGCTCCATCACCCTCAGCGCCTTGTAGCCGCCCTTGTGCAGCTTGCGGTATTCCTCCAGGCGATCATCCGGCAGCCCCAGATAAAACTGGATGAACCGCGCCACGGCGATGTACGGCTCGTGGCTGTACTGCTCGAAAAACTGCCACTGCAACACCTGGGTACGCAAGCGCGGCTCGGTAGGCAGGAACTCACTGCCATCGGCAAGGAAGTTCAGAATCGCGTTGGACTCCCAGAGGCAGGTGCCATCCTCAAGCTTGAGCACCGGTACCTTTCCGTTGGGGTTCATCGCCAGAAACTCGGGGGTCTCGGTCTCGCCCTTGAGAATGTCCACCGCATGCCACTCGTACGGGCGGTCGAGCAGGCTGAGCATCAGCTTGACCTTGTAGCAGTTACCGGACTGGTAATCCCCATACACCTTGTACATCGGCCCTCCCCCTGCAGACGCAGTTGCGCGTTAATAGCCAATAGTTGGCGACTGTACGGCCAAATGCAATGGCTGCTGTATGACAAGGCTCGGGGAATGACGCGGTAGCCTGCAAAAATTGCTTACATCTGTACAAGGAACGACCTGATGACCGACCTCACTACCGCCCCGCTGCGGCCCCTGGCAGACAGTTCACCCACCGCCGTGGTGGCAGGTTTTATCGCCATGTTGACCGGCTACACCAGCACCCTGGTGCTGATGTTCCAGGCCGGCCAGGCTGCCGGTTTGACCCAGGGGCAGATTTCTTCGTGGATCTGGGCGCTATCGATTGGCATGGCGGTGTGCACCATCGGCCTGTCACTGCGCTACCGCACCCCCATCACCGTGGCCTGGTCGACGCCGGGCGCGGCGTTGCTGATCACAAGCCTGGGCGGGGTGCCTTACAGTGAGGCGATTGGCGGCTACATCATCTGCGCGCTGCTGGTACTGGTGTGCGGGGTGACCGGCAGCTTCGAGCGGCTGGTCAGGCGCATCCCTGCATCGCTGGCCTCGGCCCTGTTGGCCGGTATCCTGTTCCGTATCTGCAGCGAAATCTTCGTCGCCGTGCAGCACCAGACCTTGTTGGTGCTGGCCATGTTCATCAGCTACCTGGTGGTCAAGCGCCTGTCGCCGCGTTACTGCGTGCTGGCGGCGCTGGTGGTGGGCACGGCGCTGTCCGGCGCTTTGGGCCTGCTCGACTTCAGCGGCTTCCACCTGGAACTGGCAACACCGGAGTGGACCACGCCGAGCTTCTCGCTGGCGGCGGCCATCAGCATCGGTATCCCGCTTTTTGTGGTAGCGATGACCTCGCAGAACATGCCCGGCGTCGCCGTGCTGCGCGCCGACGGTTATCAGGTGCCGGCCTCACCGCTGATCTCGACCACAGGCCTGGCCTCGCTGCTGCTGGCGCCGTTTGGCTCGCACGGCATCAACCTGGCGGCTATCAGCGCTGCGATCTGCACCGGGCCGCACGCCCACGAAGACCCGCGCAAACGCTACACGGCAGCGGTGTGGTGCGGGATTTTCTACGGCATTGCCGGTATTTTCGGGGCGACGCTGGCTGCGTTGTTTGGCGCCCTGCCCAAAGAGCTGGTGCTGTCGATTGCGGCGCTGGCGTTGTTCGGTTCGATCATGAATGGGCTGAGCGTGGCCATGGGTGAAGCCCGCGAGCGCGAGGCGGCGTTGATCACGTTTATGGTGACGGCTTCGGGGCTGACGTTGTTCTCGATTGGTTCAGCGTTCTGGGGGATTGTGGCGGGGGTGATTACCTTGCTGATTCTTAGCCCGCGCAAGGGCTGATGGTGTAATCGAGGCGGTTGGGGCAGCGAGGGAGATTCTATGGTTCTGCGCAGGCTTGTACTGGCCTCATCGCAGGCTATCGCCAGCTCCCACAAAGACTGCGCATAACCACAATATCGGGGCCTGACCCGGAACTCTGTGGGAGCTGGCGACAGCCTGCGATGAGGCCCTGTGCCCCGTGGGCGCAAGGCCTCGGTCACTCACAGCCTGAAATGGCCCACCATGCCCTTCAAGTCATCACCCAAGCGTGCAAGCTCAATGCTCGAGCGGGCATTACCCTCCATCGCCAGCGCCGCCTGATCGGCGCTGCCGCGGATCTGCGTGACGCTGCGGGTAATTTCCTCGGCCACCGAACTCTGCTGCTCGGCGGCGGCGGCAATCTGCTGGTTCATCTGCTGAATCAACGACACCGCAGCAGCAATGCTGCCCAGCGCGCTTTCGGTCTGCAGCGCATCGGCCACCGCCAGGCGCACCAGCTCAGTGCTGCCACGGATCTGCGCCACCGATTGCTGGGCATTGCCGCGCAGGCTGGCCACCAGCCGCTCGATCTCCTCGGTGGACTGCCGGGTGCGCCGGGCCAGCGCCCGCACCTCATCAGCCACCACGGCAAAGCCACGGCCTTGCTCGCCAGCACGGGCGGCTTCGATGGCGGCGTTGAGCGCCAGCAGGTTGGTCTGCTCAGACACGCTCTTGATCACCTCCAGCACCCCGCCGATGGTCTGGATTTCGGCACTGAGGCTGTCGATGCCACTGCTGGCGGCTTCAGCCGCCGTGGCCAGTTGCTCGATGCGCTGCATGCTCTGGCGCACCACTTCCTGCCCGGAGCCGACCTTGTCGTCAGCCGCCTGCGCGGCTTGCGCGGCCTGCTCGGCGTTGCGCGCCACATCGTGCACGGTGGCGGTCATCTGCTGCATGGCAGTGGCCACTTGCTCGGTCTCTTCTTTCTGGCTGCCGACCTCGCGGTTGGTCTGCTCGGTCACCGCCGACAACGACTGGGCGCTGCCGGCCAATTGCTCGATACCTTGCTGCAAGCCGCTGACGATGCCGGTCAGGCCTTCGGCCATCTGTTGCATGGCGTGCAGCAGTTGGCCGACTTCATCCTTGCGCGGCACCTCGGCCTCGATGCCCAACTCGCCTGCGGCAATGCGCCGGGCGCGCTCGATGACCCGGCGCAGCGGCGCGACCACCGCGCGAGTGATCAGCCAGGCCGCCAGCACACCTGCCAGCAAGGCAAGCCCAGTGGCCACGATAATGGCCAGGACATTGCGCGCAAGCTCGCCCTGCATGGCCTGCTGCTGGGCCGCATAGGCCTGGTCGACCCGCGCAGTCGCTTGTTCGGCGCGGCTTTGCAGCTGCGTCTTGATTCCCTGCTCCTGGCTGAGCAAGTCGGTGTATTCGTTGAGTTTGTCGGAGAAGCTGGCAATGTGCCCGGCCACCTCACCCAGCACGCTCAGGTAACCTGGGTCGACCAGGCTGCCTTTGAGCTGCTCGACCAGGCCTGCTGCATCGACAGTTTGGGCGATACGCCCCTGGCCCGCGTCTTCGCTGCCCTTGCGGCTCTGGTCAAGGCGCACGCGAGCCTCATCCATGGCCTGCAGCATCAAGCGCGATACCTGGGCGACCTGGGTGGACTGCTCGAGGAATTCGCTGCCTTGCTGGCCTTGCGACTGTTTGAGGGTGTAGGCGCCATCATCGGCGAGGCCCGCCTGCATCATGTCGAGGTTGTTGGCAACGCTGGACACCGACCAACTGGCGGTGTCCAACGCCAGCTCCTTGGCTTGCACCGCCTGGACGAACTGCTCGAATGCCTGGCCGTACGCGCCCAGGTCGGCTTCGGCGCCCGCCAGCGCCGGCAGGCTCCTGGCGCGTTCGGTCAACGCCTGCAAGCCGCTGCGCAGGGCATCGGCTTCCTTGATGTCCGAGCGCAAAGCAAACGCCTGTTCGTGCTGGCGCAGGCGCAGCAGGTCGGTATTGAACTGGGTAAGCTGGCGCAGGCCGGCAAAGCTCTGGCCGACATGGTTGAGCGAATAAACGCCCAGGGCCGCCACCACCAACGTCAGCAGCAACACCAGCATGAAACCCAGGCCAAGCTTGCGGGCCATGCCCAGGTTTGCCAGAACACCGTGCCTGGTCGTCGCCATCACCGAATCCCCCTTGCCGTGTCGAGCTGCTGCGATAGGCAAGAGTGACAACCCCTGCGCCGCTCTCACAAGGGTTGAATGGCAAAGTGGTGTCATTTAGCTATGAGCGTGTCGCTTTCAGGCTGCTCAAGGTCGCCCTGCAAGCTGGAAGAACGCCTGCGCGCGGGTGTCCTGCCCAAAGGCGACATTGATGCGCAGCCAGTCGCAGTCGCGGCCCAACGGGTCGAAGGCGCTGCCGGGGGTCAACAGCACGTTATTGGCCAACGCTAATTGTTCCAGCGCAGCATGGCTGCGCCCCGGCACCCGCGCCCAGACAAACATCCCACCGCTCGGTTCACAGAAGACCTCCCAGCCACAGGCCTCCAGTTGCCTGAGCACGGCGGCCCGGTGTTGGCCTAGGCGCAAGCGCAGGCGTTGCGCGCTCTTGCGGTAGCTGCCGGTGACAAGCATCTGGTGGATCACCTGCTCGGCGAAGCGCGACGTGCCGATGCCGCTGACCATCTTCAGCTCGGCCAGGCGCCCAATCAGATCGGGCTCGGCGACCAGGTAGCCGACCCGCAGGGAACTGCTGAGGGTCTTGGAAAAGCTGCCCAGGTAAATCACCCGCTGCTCGCTGTCCAAGGTTGCCAGGCGCGTTGCCGGGCCGTCCTGGAAGTCGGCATACAGGTCGTCTTCGATGATGCGCAAGTCATGGGCCCGCGCCAGCTCCAGCAGCCGGTGCGCAACCTTGGGCGTGAGGCTGGTGCCGGTCGGGTTCTGGTACAGGCTGTTGATGAACAGGCAACGGGGCCGGTGCTCGGCGAGCAACGGCTCAAGCACGGCCAAGTCAGGGCCGGTACGGGTGCGCGGCACCTCAAGCATATGCACGCCGTGCTGACGCAACAGGTTGAACAGGTTGTAGTAACCGGGGCGCTCGACCAGCACTGTGTCACCCGGCAGCAGCAGCGTGCGCACCAGCAAGTCGAGGGCATGGCTGGCGCCCTGGGTGGTGAGGATGCGCTCGGGCTCGGCGGCGATATGCAGCTGGGCCAAACCCTTGTGTAATTGCAGGCGCAGGCTGGCCAGGCCCTGCGGCGGGCAATAGTCGAACAGTGCCTGCGGCTCGCCACGGCTGACCTGGCGGATGGCATGGGCCAGCTCCGCCTCGGCGCGCCAGCCCAGCGGCAGCCAGCCACAGCCGAGCCTCAGCAGTTGCTGCTCACCTTCTACGAACTGGCGCCAGCGGCCATCGCCACTGACGCTCCAGACGCTGCCAGCATCATCGGCCAGCCCGGTATTGCGCTGGGCAACAAAGAAGCCCGCACCGTGCCGTGGCACCAGCCAGCCGCTGGCCACCAGCCGGTCGTAGGCCTCGATCACGCACGAGGCGCTGACCCCCTGCCCTTTGGCCAGGCTGCGAATGGACGGCAGCCGGGCTCCGGGGCGCAGGCGCTGCCGCGCGATCCAGCCTTGCAGCTGTTCGGTCAGTTGCTGCACCAAGGGCGTGCCGAGAGAACGGTCAAGATTGAGCTGCATGGGCAAAGTGTTTGCTGATTATGGCCAAACAGTAAAGCACAAACGGCCAGCCAGTGTGCCTTGTTGGCAACCCCGCCAGCCCGGATGCTGCCGGCAACCTCAATGACTGTGCGGAACTGCCCATGCCTATTCGCCACGCCCCAGCGCGCCTGGCTTTTGCCCTGTGCCTGATCACCCTTGCCGTTAACCTGCAGGCCCCGCTGTACATCGCCTATGCAGACTTGTCAGGGCGCGGCGCCGCGGCCACCGCCGTGGCGTTTTCCGGTTACGTGCTGGGCGTGCTACCCGTGCTATTGGCCTTGGGCGGGCTCCCCGAGCGCATTGGCCGCCGGCCACTGATTCTGGCCGCCCTAGGCCTGTCGATAACGGCAACTCTGCTGACCCTGCTGGCGCCTGGCCTGGAAGCGTTGGCGGCGGCGCGGCTGCTATTGGGGCTGGGTACCGGGCTCGCCTCAGCCAGCGGCGTTGCCTACCTGGGCGAACTGCTGGGCGACCAGGACAGCAGCCGCGCCGCCAATTGGTTCACCGCCAGTACGTCGCTGGGGTTCGGCCTGGGGGCAGCACTCACCAGCCTGTTCCTGCTAAACGGGCCGACACTCACACCGGGCAGCTTTTATCTGCAACTGGTGCTCGCCACACTCGCCCTTTTGCTCGTCTGGAACCTGCCGGACCTGCGCTCCAAAGTCCGCACCCCGATGCTGCGCCTGCCCAGCTACCCCGCCGGCAGCCTGGCTTACGGCTTGGCAATGCTCTTGGCCTGGGCCTGTAGCGGGCTGGTGATAGCCCTGCTTCCAGGCATTCTGCACCAGCATGGCCTGAGTGCCTGGTCCGGCTTTTCGACCTTTTGCGTGATCAGTTGCGGCTTGCTGTTCCAGCCCTTGGCCCGGCGCCTGCCCAGCGCCAAATCGGTCATGCTGGGCTTGCTGATTCTGCCGTGCAGCTATGCGCTGCTGGCCTGGGGCGCAGACCGTGGCAGCCTGGCCTGGGTGCTGCTGGGCTCGTTTGCCGCCAGCAGTGCCTGTTATGGCTTCATCTACCTGGGCGGGCTGGCTGCGGTCAACCACCTGGCCGGCAGCGATAAAGTGCGCGCCAGTGCCGGTTTTTTCCTGCTGGCGTATCTGGGCTTCAGCCTGCCGGTGATCTTCACCGGCTTAGTGAGTGACTGGCTAGGCACGCGCATGGCATTGGAACTGTTCGGCGCCGCCTTGCTGCTGGGCTGCCTGGCAGTCTGCGCCAGCCTGCTTATCAGCCTTGAAGCGAGGAAGCATCATCAGGGGCACGGTTGTACTACTATCGTTCGCGGTGATCATGCGTGACGCGGCCCATCATCGGGGTCGATCATGCATCTTTCAAAGCCTCGTCCAGGAGAATTCGTCATGCCCCATACCAACCGCCGCTTCCTGCTCGCCAAACGCCCAGTGGGTGCCGTGCGGCGCGATGACTTCAGTTACGAGCAGGTTCCCGCCACCGAGCCGGGCGAGGGCCAGGTGCTGGTGAAGAACCTTTACCTATCGCTGGACCCGGCCATGCGCGGCTGGATGAACGAAGGCAAATCGTACATTCCGCCAGTCGGGCTCGGCCAGGTGATGCGTGCGCTGGGTGTCGGCGAGGTGGTTGCCTCCAACCACCCCGACTTCAAGCCAGGCGACCACGTGGGCGGCGCCTTGGGCGTGCAGGACTACTACACCGGTGACGCGCAAGGCCTGCACAAGATCGACCCGAGCCTTGCGCCGCTGCCGCGCTACCTGTCGGCACTGGGCATGACCGGCATGACCGCCTACTTCGCGCTGCTGGACGTTGGCCAGCCCAAAGCCGGTGACACCGTGGTAATTTCCGGCGCAGCCGGTGCCGTGGGCAGCATTGCCGGGCAGATTGCCAAAATCAAAGGCTGCCGCGTGGTCGGCATTGCCGGTGGCGCGCAGAAGTGCCAATACCTGGTCGATGAACTTGGCTTTGACGGCGTCATCGACTACAAGGCCGAAGACGTGGTGGCCGGGCTCAAGCGCGAATGCCCCAAAGGTGTGGACGTGTACTTCGACAACGTGGGCGGCGACATCCTCGATGCCGTGCTGTCACGCCTGAATTTCAAGGCCCGCGTAGTGATTTGCGGCGCCATCAGCCAGTACAACAACAAGGAAGCGGTAAAAGGCCCGGCCAATTACCTGTCGCTGCTGGTCAACCGTGCGCGCATGGAAGGCTTCGTGGTCATGGACCACGCCAAGGAATACGGCAAGGCCGCGCAAGAAATCGCCGGCTGGCTGGCCAGCGGCAAGGTCAAGAGCAAGGAAGATGTGGTGGAAGGGCTGGAGACGTTCCCGGAAACGCTGCTCAAACTGTTCAGCGGGGAAAACTTCGGCAAGCTGGTGCTGAAGGTCTGAGGGCGGGATAGGCCTTCAAACAGGTTGCAACCCCGTTGCGGGCTGCAACCCTATAGCGGCAGCGCGTGGTCCCTGTGGGAGATTCCACGGTTTTGCGCAAACCTGTACTGGCCTCATCGCAGGCTATCGCCAGCTCCCACAGAGACCGCGCCAGGCCTCTATATCGATGTAAGACTCAATCTCTGTGGGAGCTGGCGCCAGCCTGCGATAGGGCCTTGAGCTTAACCGCGAATTTCGGCTACCACGGCAGCCAGCGCCTGGGCCGGGTTTGCGGCCTGGCTGATCGGGCGGCCAATGACCAGATAATCGGAGCCTGCATCCAGCGCCTGGCGCGGGGTAAGGATACGGCGCTGGTCATCCTGGGCACTACCCGCAGGGCGAATGCCCGGCGTCACCAGTTGCAGCGACGGGTGGGCAGCCTTGAGCGCCGGCGCTTCGAGCGCCGAGCACACCAGGCCATCCATACCCGCCTTCTGCGCCAGCGCTGCCAGGCGCAGCACCTGCTCCTGCGGCTCGATATCCAGGCCGATACCGGCCAGGTCTTCACGCTCCATGCTGGTCAGCACCGTAACGCCGATCAGCAGCGGCTGCGGGCCGCTGCGCTTGGCCAGCTCTTCACGGCACGCCGACATCATGCGCAGGCCACCGGAGCAGTGCACATTGACCATCCACACACCCATCTCGGCAGCGGCCTTGACCGCCATCGCCGTGGTGTTGGGGATGTCATGAAATTTCAGGTCGAGAAACACCTCGAAGCCCTTGCTGCAGAGGGTTTCGACAATACCCGATGCACTGCTGGTGAACAGTTCCTTGCCAACCTTGACCCGGCACAGGGCGGGGTCGAGCTGGTCAGCCAGCTTCAGGGCAGCGTCACGGGTGGGGAAATCCAGGGCGACGATCAGGGGCGTCTGGCAGACGGACATGGGCAGCGGTCTCTTGGCAAGTCTTGAACGGCGCGCATTGTAAACGAAGTGGCGCACGCTTTGGGGCCCGCGGGTCAGCAGAATTGGCCCGACCGCACACGGCTCCTATAATGGAACCATCGCAGGCGGACATGGCTCGAATGCCATGAAAGCGTTGCCCTATACGCTTTGCAGGAGAACGACGATGCCTTGGTATGCCTGGTTGATACTGTTAGTTGCCCTCGGCTCGATTGTCGGCGGGTTGATGATGTTGCGCGATACCGCAAAAAAACTGCCGCTGACCGAGGAGCAGTTGAAGAAAGTCCATGAGCGCAATGCCGAAATGGACGCCAAGGAAGCGCGGGATCGCTGAACCTTGGTTGCCGGGAGCCGGCCTGAGCCCGGCTCCCGCCACCGCGGGCTTACTCCACGGTAAGCCTGTCGCGATTGCGATCAAGCAATGCCTTACCGATTCCTTTGACCTCAAGCAACTCATCTACCGATGTGAATGGACCATTGGCCTCGCGATAAGCGACTATAGCCTGCGCCTTGGCATGGCCAATACCATTGAGCCCGCCCTGCAAGGTTTGCGCATCGGCCTGGTTGAGAGGGATCAATTCGGCTTGGGCGGCCATAGCCGTTATGGCTGGCTGCTGCATGCTGGCAACAGGTAACGCAGTAGCAGCTTGTGCAGCAGTGGCGGACAGCGAGAAGCTGGCGATCAGCGGAAAAAGGAAGCTGGCGATCAGGGTGTTACGCATGGTGAAACTCCTTGTAGATGACATTCCATTACGCAGCATGGGTATTGCTGCGAGTTGAAGACTAGCCAGCACTAGCTCAATGTGAAAGCACGAGAAGTGGGCAAATCATTTCCAAATGGAACAGCTGACAGCAGTATCCCAAGCCATTGTAAGAAAGAGTATTTTATGTAGTGCGAATAGAACTCTACAGACAGCCTACGCACCGACACCGATTTATCTGGAGATGGCACCCTCGCACTGCTCAACTTATCATATAGCTCACTGAAAACGGATATTTCCTGAAGCGACAAGCAACCTAGCAGGCAAATTGATATCCCACGCTTAGCGCAGCATCAGAAGCCTGATACTCATAGAGTGCCTGCCGAACTTTAGCACCAGGCACGGTTTTCCACCGTGACGTAGTCGAACTGCGCTTCATTGAACTGTTCGCCTACTTGACCGACGTAGATGAGTCCGCAGGGCCCCATGCATTTATACCGGGCAGCCAGAACTCTTCGGCCTTCAGCAAAATGAAATGGCATTCAGACGATGAAGTGACGCAGCATTTCGGCAGCGACAGTATTCACTACATAACCGGCGCCAAAGGAAGTTCATTCTTAGAGAATACCTGTGGCTTGCACAAGGGCCGAATGCCAACGCAAAAGCCGAGACTGGCGTTTCAAGTTCAGTATTCCTTGCATCCAATCACGGCCTACCGGTACACACCCCAACAACGTGCAGCCTCACATGCGCAACACGACCGCTATATCAACAGGTTGTACCTGCAACCTTGAATGACTGCGCCAGGAGGGCCTTGCCTGGCGACTCCAAACACCCTGCGCGTGGTGAATGATACAACCTGTATCACTCACCCTTTGCAGCGGGCGACTAGCCTGAGTGGGACTTGCTCGAAAATGGCAAAAATGCGTTTAACAACCTTTTATTTTCGGCATAAACAGCGATACCTTTTGCCAGCAGCAGAGAGACGGCGATTGCCACACTAGCGACTAACAGGGAGCGCCATAGCGACCCGTAAATCATTTCCTGCGCCACGCCCAACGCAAACAATAGAATGGGAAAATGCACAACATAAAGCGTGTAAGAGTAACTTGCATGCCCCGAGAACCAAACTGGAAATCTGACTGCGTTGCCGAGCAGCAACGCCAGAAAACAAGCGAACCATACGCCGGACACCAACCTGAAGTGGTTCAATGGATCTGCAATACCGCCTTTGGCCCAAGCATCCCCGGACAATGATCGCCATACGATAAGTGCCGTTAGAATACTCAAAGCAATGATACCCCACGCAAAAAAAGCGTTTCTCATTTGGGGCCGGCGCTGATGATAGAAAGCCAGTGCAAAACCGCAGAACCAGACGGGTGCCAGCATGAAAAATATTCGGCTCTTATGGGTCACTAGAACAGTCAGCACCACGAGCCCAACAGAAAGTAAGCGGCGGGTCGGCCATACCACGATGGCAGCAGCTAAAACGTAATACCACGCTTCGATCGAAAGGCTCCACAGCGGGCCATTGGTAAGCGGCGTCAGGGTTGTAAATCCGTTCAGAAATGCGAGAGCCCCGAGTAGCTCATTAAAAGCCACCGTATACTCATCACGCACAAAAGTCGCCCCTGGAATGCTCAGATAAGCATGACTGCCGGACGCGAAGAATAGAGGCGCCAAAGCGCCCAAAACCACCATAAGCACGATAGCGGCAAAGAGCGGAGGGTAAAGCCGTAGCGCTCTGTCACGGCCATATTGACTGATGTTGAAACCTGCGTTCCTAGCCGAATTATTACAAATAGACTTCCCTATCAGGAATCCGCTGAGTACAAAAAACACCATGACAGCCATCTGCGTAAAGAAGCCCACCACTGTCAAACCTTGCTTGATCGTGGGCAGCAGCAATATCTGATATGCATGGCCAACGACAACAATCAGTGCTGAAAGCGCACGAATCGAATCCAATTGGGACGACACTTCCGGACTGATGCGAGACAAGGCCCCACCCTCTATAGTATTGAGAACCAGCACCCTGCTGCAGGTTCATGGTGTTTAATAAAACTCACTGACCTACATCACAGAATCAGTTTCGCCACCCGGAGATCCTGAACGTTTCAGGAGCCACACTCAGCCTTCCCCGCCTGATACCGCAACGCCAACAGCAACAAAGGCGCCCAAGCCAGCAGCACACCAACGCCGCCGTCCAACCTGCCGGTGCCGATCAGATAAGCCACAGGCCACAGCCAACAAAGGTTGATCAGTAACACAGCCAGGGTCACCGGCAAGTGCCGGCCATAACGGCGCGATGCATATTGATAGGCGTGGCTGCGGTGTGCCTCGTAGACCTTGTCGCCGCGCAGCAAGCGACGCAGCAAGGTTACCGTGGCATCGACGATGAACACGCCCAGCAGCACCAGCCAGGCACAGAACAGGTCCGACGAGACCCACGCCGCCTGCAGCGACAGCACGCCCAAGGCAATGCCTAGGAAACCACTGCCCGCGTCGCCCATGAAAATGCGCGCAGGCGGGAAATTCCAGAACAGAAAACCCGCCACTGCCGCAGCCAGAATCAGCGGCGCAGGGATCAGCGCCCCGGCGCCGGTCAGCGCATACAGCGCGCACGCGCCCAGGCAGGTGGTGATTGCTTCGACACTGGCAATGCCATCAATGCCATCCATGAAGTTGTACAGGTTCAGCAGCCAAACCAGGTAGAACAACGCCAGCCCGTGGCCCCACCAGCCCATGTGCAGCTCTGTACCGAATACGCTCAGCGGCGCCAGGCCGCCGAGCCAGAACAACGCCCAGCCCGCAGCAGCGAAGTGCCCCAGCAACCGCCAGCGGGCGGCTATGTGGCCGTGGTCATCGAGAAAGCCCAGTACTGCGGTCAGCGCGCCGGCGCCAAACAGGCCCCAGGTGGCGTCAGCGCCAATGGCACCGGTGCCGTGCAACCAAATCAAGGCAGCCAGAAATGCCACTACGATAGCGACGCCGCCACCGCGGGGCGTCGGCACGCTGTGCGAGCTGCGGGCATTGGGGATGTCGATAATACTGCGAGCCAGTGCATAGCGACGCAGCACCCAGGTCAAGGCCAAAGCCAGCAGGCCCACGGCCAGGGAAACCAGGGAAATTTGCACAATCCAAGGAGAATTCATGTTCAGCGTTCGTCCAGGTAATGCCGGGCGGTATGGTGGAAGGCCTGGTCGACCGAAACCACCGGTGTCCAGTTCAGCAGCCGATGATTCTTGGCAATGTCCACCTGCAGCGAGCCGCACAAACGCTGAGCCATGGCACGCCGGCCGAGGCAGCTTGCAACCAGTTGCAGGCAGGCCGACGGCACCGATAGCAGCCGTGCCGGGCGGCCTAGTGCTGCGCCCAGGCGGCGCAACAATTGTGCAGTGGAAAGGTCTTCCCCGTCGCTGGCCAGGAAAGTCTGGTTGGCCGCGCCGGGGTGTTCGACACAGGTAAGAATCAGGTCGGCAAGGTTGTCCAGGGCGACCAGGCTGCGGCGATTGTCGATGGCGCCGAACGGCAGCGGGACGCCGGCACACAGCCAGCGCATCATGCGCTGGAAATTGGCCTTGACCCCAGGCCCGTATACCAGCACCGGGCGCACGACCACCACCTCCATGCCAGTGGCCTGCGCCAACTCACGCAGAGCCTGTTCGGCTTCCTGCTTGGAGACCCCGTACGGATCGACCGGGCACGCCGGGTCATCAGCAGTGATAGGCTGGCCTGGCGCACTGGCCTCGCCGTTGACCTTGATCGAGCTGATGAACACGAAGCGCCGCACGCCAGCCTGGGCGGCCTGGCGGGCCAGGGCCAAGGTGCCGTCGACATTGGCCTTGCGAAACTCGGCCAAGGGGTCACCTGCGGTTTCGTGCATGACGTGCACCCTGGCCGCCGCATGTACCACCACATCAACCCCGGCCAGCGCCTCGCGCCAGTCGGCAGCGGCATCAAGAGCCGGCACCACGTGTACCCGCTCGCACTGCGCCAGGGGCATCGGGCGGCGCACTGCGGCTACCCACTGCAAGTCGTCTCGACCATGGGCGTAGCGAAGCAGCCCGGTGCCAACGAAACCGCTGGCACCGGTTAGTAGCAGGCGGGTCAACGCACCGCCCCCCGTGGCCGACGGATGTACTCGATCAGCTTGAACGGCAGCTTGCTCAGGACCATCAGCAGGTTGGTATAGACGCCGTTGCGTCGGCAAGCCTGGACGATCTCGGCATTCAGCCGAATGCTGCTGCGCAACCCGGAGGTGCTGACACCGCCGGCGCGCATGCGCACAAGCACCTGGTCGATGCGAGCCCAGGGCAATTTCTTTACCAGCAACAGGCGTACGAACATTTCATAGTCGGCGGAGATGCGGTACTGGGTGGAATACTCGCCGACCTGGGCGTAAGCCTCACGGCGCACGTAGGTACCTGGGTGCGGCGGCATCCAGCCGAAACGCAGCTTCCACGGCCGAAAGTTTGCCGCATCGTAATAGCGGGTCACCGTGGCCAGGTCGTCCGGCTCGACGAAGACGATGTCACCGTACGCCAACTGCGCCTGCGGGTTGGCCGCGAAGGCCCGGGCGACAGCGGCCAGGGCGTCGTCGGTTTCGAGGAAGTCGTCGGAGTTGAGAATGCCGATGACATCACCGGTCGCCAACGCGATGCCTTTGTTCATCGCATCGTACAAGCCCTTGTCCGGCTCGCTGACAACTGTGGCAATCCGGTCGCGGTAGCCGTTGACGATGGCCATGGTGTCATCCTTCGAGGCACCGTCGATGATGATGTACTCGATGTCGTCGTGGGTCTGGCGCAGTACCGACTCGATGGTGTCGCGAATGGTCGCCGCGCTGTTGTAGGCGACCGTAACCAGGGAAATCTTCACTCTGCGCTTACCTCGGCACGGCCATAGCGGTCTTCGAAACGAACGATGTCGTCCTCGCCCAGATAGCTGCCTGACTGTACTTCGATCAACTCAAGGTCAATGACGCCCGGGTTTTCCAAGGCGTGGACCTGGCCGATCGGAATGTAGGTGGACTCGTTTTCAGTCACCAGGTAGGTCTTGTCGCCGCGGGTGACTTTGGCCGCGCCGCTGACCACAATCCAGTGTTCGGCGCGGTGGTGATGCATCTGCACGGACAGCTTGGCCCCCGGAGCGACCGTAATGCGCTTGACCTGGTAACGCGGCCCGCTGTCGATAGAGTCGTAGCGGCCCCAAGGCCGATAAACTTCGCGGTGCACCGAAAACTCCGGGCGCTGGCCTTGCTTGAGCTGTTCGACAATGCCTTTTACCTGCTGGACATTGTCCTTGTGCGCCACCAGTACGGCGTCCTTGGTCTCGACAATCACCAAATGTTCGACGCCGACCGCCGCCACCAACCGATGTGACGACTGTACAAAGCTGTCGCGCACGCCACTGCACAGCACATCGCCCCGCTGTACGTTGCCTTCGGTGTCTTTGCTGCTCGCATCCCACAAGGCAGCCCAGGAGCCGATGTCGCTCCAGCCAGCGTCCAGAGGCACCAGCACAGCACCATCGGTCCGCTCCATCACCGCGTAATCGATGGAGTCGTCCGGGCAGCGCCCGAACAACTGCGCGTCCACCCGGGTGAAATGCATGTCGTGGGCGGCGCTGGCAAAAGCTGCCTGGCAGGCTTGGGCAATGGCCGGGGCGTGGCGCCCCAGCTCATCCAGGTAGCGGCTGGCGCGGAACATGAACATACCGCTGTTCCACAGGAAGCACCCGCTGTCGAGGTACTCCTGGGCCTTCTCGGCATCCGGTTTTTCAACGAAACGCTGCACCTTGAAGCCACCCGCGGCGAGCACTTCACCTTGCTCCAGGTAGCCGTAGCCGGTCTCCGCGTGGGTCGGCACAATGCCGAAGGTGACCAAGTGGCCGGCCTCGGCAAGGCGCTGAGCCTGACGAATGCTGGCATGGAACGCTTCAACGTCGGGAATCAGGTGGTCGGCAGCGAGCACCAGTAATATCGGGTCATCGCCACCGGCTCTGGCCTGCAACGCGGCCAGGGCGATAGCGGGTGCTGTGTTGCGCCCTACCGGCTCCAGCAGGATACTCGCCTGTTCGTGGCCACTGACCCGCAATTGTTCGGCGGCGAGGAAGCGATGTTCTTCGTTGCAGATGACAATGGCCTCGCCGCTGTCCAGGCCCCGCAGCCGCGCGAGGGTAGCCTGCAACATCGTGGCCTGAGCATCGACCAAGGGCAGGAACTGCTTGGGGCTCAGCTGCCGGGAGAGAGGCCAGAGGCGAGTGCCGGAGCCCCCCGCCATGATGACGGGTACGAACATCTGTAATTCCTTAATGAGTGCCCAGGCGCATCAGCCACGCGCCTGCAGACGATGCTCGACAAACCAGCGGTAGGCATCGGCCAGCCCGGCATCCAGTTCGATACTGGCCTGCCAGCCAAGCGCTTTGAGCCGCGATACATCCATCAGCTTGCGTGGCGCGCCGTCCGGCTTGCTGGCATCGAAGCTCAGTCGCCCCTGGAAGCCGGTGACCCGTGCCACCGCCTCGGCCAGTTCGCGAATGGTGCAATCGACGCCGGTGCCGACGTTGATGTGGGAAAGCATCGGCTGGGTATTGGCCTGGTAAACCTGATCATCCAGCTCCATCACGTGCACGCTGGCGGCAGCCATATCGTCAACGTGCAGGAACTCGCGCATGGGCTTGCCGCTGCCCCAGATCACCACTTCCTCGGTACCCTGCTGGACCGCTTCGTGGAAGCGTCGCAGCAAAGCCGGAATAACGTGGCTGTTCTCGGGGTGATAATTGTCACCAGGGCCATAGAGGTTGGTGGGCATGACACTGCGGTAGTCGCGACCGTACTGGCGATTATAGCTTTCGCACAGTTTGATGCCGGCGATCTTGGCAATCGCGTAGGGCTCGTTGGTAGGTTCCAGCGTGCCGGTCAGCAGGGTTTCCTCGCGCATTGGCTGGGCCGCAAGCTTCGGATAGATGCACGACGAGCCGAGGAACAGCAGGCGTTGCACGCCGTTACGATGGGCGGCGTCGATGATATTGGCCTGAATCAGCAGGTTCTCGTGGATGAACTCGGCCGGCAGCGTGTTGTTGGCATGGATGCCGCCAACTTTGGCTGCGGCCAGATACACCTGGTCGATACCTTGTTCGGCAAAGAACGTCCGCACCGCCTGCTGGTCCAGCAGGTCGAGCTGTTCGCGGCCGGCGCTGACGATGTTGCTGTAGCCCAAAGCAACCAGGCGGCGAACGATCGCCGACCCGACCATACCCCGGTGCCCGGCAACGAAAATACGCTGGTCGAGGTTACGCGCCATGGCTCAGTTCTCCAGCGAAACGGGAATATCGTGCCCGTGCTGCTTGAGCAGCGCGTGGCGCTGAGCAACCTTGAGGTCTTCACGGACCATCTCGGCACACATCTGCTGCACGGTGATTTCCGGGACCCAGCCAAGTTGTTCCTTGGCTTTGGTCGGGTCGCCCAACAGGGTTTCCACTTCGGCAGGACGGAAGTAGCGCGAGTCGACGCGCACGATCACGTCACCCACCTTGAGCGCCGGGGCGGCATCGCCGCGAATCGACTCGACGATACCCCGCTCCTCAACGCCGGTGCCCTCGAAACGCAGGGTGATACCCAGCTCCTCGGCCGACCAGCGCACAAACTCGCGCACCGAATACTGCACACCGGTGGCAATCACGTAGTCTTCCGGAGTGTCCTGCTGCAGCATCATCCACTGCATGCGCACGTAGTCTTTGGCGTGGCCCCAGTCGCGCAGGGCGTCCATGTTGCCGAGGAACAGGCAAGGCTCCAGGCCTTGGGCGATGTTGGCCAGACCGCGGGTGATCTTGCGGGTCACGAAGGTTTCGCCACGGCGCGGCGACTCGTGGTTGAACAGGATGCCGTTGCAGGCGTACATACCGTACGCCTCGCGGTAGTTGACGGTGATCCAGTAGGCGTAAAGCTTGGCCACGGCGTAGGGCGAGCGCGGGTAGAACGGCGTGGTTTCCTTTTGCGGGGTTTCCTGCACCAGCCCGTACAACTCGGAGGTGGAGGCCTGATAGAAGCGGCATTTCTTCTCCAGCCCGAGCAAGCGGATGGCCTCGAGGATACGCAAGGTACCCATGGCGTCTACGTCGGCAGTGTATTCCGGCGACTCGAAGCTCACGGCAACGTGGGACTGCGCACCCAGGTTGTAGACCTCGTCGGGCTGCACTTCCTGGATGATACGCGTGAGGTTGGAGGAATCGCTGAGGTCACCGTAGTGCAGGACAAAGTTGCGGTTGTCGACGTGCGGGTCCTGGTAAATGTGGTCCACACGCTGGGTATTGAAGGACGACGCCCGGCGCTTGATGCCATGTACCTCGTAGCCCTTGCCCAACAGGAACTCGGCGAGATAGGAGCCGTCCTGGCCAGTTACCCCGGTAATCAATGCCTTTTTCATATGCTCTGTCCTACGTACCTTGTTTAGACCGCACCCGCAGCCTGTGGCCCGTGCGCAGCTTAAGAAATTGAAAAGCCTGGGTCAGCCGGCGCTGATGGGGCGAACGCTTAAATAGGAAGCCACAACGCCCTCGATCTGGGCTCGATGCTCTGGGTTATCAGCCGTCCACGCACCAAAATTGATAAAGTCGCCGCGAAGCAACTGACTGGCCAGGTGGCCTAGTATGGCGTTCTGCTCATCGACGCTGATGGGGTTGGCCTGGCAATGGGCGATATGCTCGGCCATCGCGTCCAGGTCGGGTTCCATGTCGATGGTCATGAAGCGCTCGCCAGAGGCGTAAAACGGCTTGGCCAGGCCGAATACCGGTTTGCCCCGCAGGATCGATTCAAACCCCACCGAACCTGTCCAGACCAGTACTGCATCTGCCTCTTTCAACACCAGGTTGGAGGGCGTGTAGGTCGGCACTACCGTCACTCTTGGATCTTTGGCCAAGCGCGAGTAGAAGCCAGTAGGGCGACTGCCCATTACTGAAGGATGCTCCTTGATGACCACATTGAAGCGGCTCGAAAGCTTGTCCAGGAGTTTATCCAGAACGGCGTAGTAGTCGATGACTCGCACGTCCTGACACCAATAGTCCACCGTGCATTCCGGGAACATCTGCAATGGAATGAAAATGCTGGGGCGCGAGGATGCCTTGAGTTTGCCAAGCCAGGACTCATCACCCGGATCAGCAGGTGGCAGCCAGTGCAGTTGTTCTAGCGATAGCTGCTGGGAAACCCAGTAATGATAGTTGTAATAATCGCCACTAGTGACCCGCTTCATCCAAAACCACGGTACTCGCGCGAGGTTGGCGGCCCATCGTCGATAAACTGATTTACGTGGATTAGACAGCGACTTGCTGTTGAACGCTGGCGCGTAGTCTTCCTTAAGCAGCTTGTCGCGTAGTTCATCCACCAGCGCGGCATCCGCTGGCCCGAATACATTCGGTTCGCCGCGTGCACTGATGCGAAAACAGCCATTGACAAATGTGCTTATGAATGCAACGAATCGGATACCGCGCACGCCTGCAAGGATGCGCAGCAAGTCCATCACATACGAATCGATGGTCAACGAAATTATCAACGCAGGCGCCAACTGATCCAGCGTTTCTTCAACAGCCTGCGCCATGGCCCACACATGCCTCTGCGCCTCGCCCCGGGGCAGCCTGCGCAGGAGTCGGCACCGTGCAATCACATCTGCCACTTGGTCCGGTAATAAGCCGGAGGGCACGCCATCGTTTTCCTGCGCGCACCGTTTCAAGTTCAGGTAATAACGACGGGATATTCCCGCTTCATCTATCTTCGGGTGCTCGCTGGCACGCACCACGCGATTACCAGGCGACATCTGGCTTGCGAGGAACGTGAATTGCTCAACGTTCCAAGGTCTTACATAGCTCAGAATCACACCACTCATTGCTTTACCAGTCCCAGTTCAGCAGCGAACGCAGACGAAGTCACGGCGGTATTGGCCTGAACAGAAACGGCTACTTGTTGCCCGATAACAGCGGGCAGGTACTTCGGTGGCAAGCCATACCCCGGACGCACGCTTCGAACTGCATCAGCAGTCACAGTGTCGCCAGCAGCCAGATCTCGGGTGAAATAGAGCGAGCGGCGGAACATGACGTTGCCCTTTTCGCTGGACTTACGTCCGTAATCCACGCTTCCGAGCGCAGTCCAGGCAGTTTTCGTATCCCGGCACAGTGCCTGAAGTTCGGCAGGCTCCAGTGAGAAGCTGTCATCCGGCCCACCGCCACTGCGGTCGAGGGTGAAGTGTTTCTCAATGATCGACGCACCAAGCGCAATGCTGGTTATGGCCGTAGTGTTGTCCAGGGTATGGTCCGAGAGACCGGTCACCAAGCCATGACGGGCGACCATGTCAGGAATGGTGCGCAAGTTGTAATCGCTGGCCGGGGCGGGATAACCACTCACACAGTGCAGGATCGCCAATTCCCGACACCCTCCCTCGCGGGCGGCCTCAATGGCCTCGAGTATCTCTTGCTGATCTGCCATGCCGGTCGAGATGATCATAGGTTTGCCGGTCGAGGCGACATACTTGATCAATGGCAGGTCCACTGCCTCGAATGAGGCGATTTTGTATGCCGGGGCGTTCAGGTCTTCGAGCAGGTCGACGGCGGTAGGGTCGAACGGGGAACTGAACAGTGTGATGCCGACCTTGCGAGCGTATTCGAACAAGTCGGCGTGCCACTCCCACGGCGTATAGGCCGACTGATAGAGCTCATACAACGTCTTCCCCGCCCAAAGCCCAGATGTGATTTGGAAATCCGGCAGGTTGGAATCAAGGGTGATGGTATCGGGGCGGTACGTCTGTATCTTCAGCGCATCCGCACCCGCTTTTTTGGCAGCGTCGATGATCCTGAACGCGGTCGCCAGGCTACCGTTATGATTTGCCGACATTTCGGCGATGATATAAGGCGCGTGATCCAGACCGATCGGCCGACCCGCGATGGTAATGAAACTATTCATCGGCCACTTTCTCCAGAATGAGCTTGTAGGTTTTGCCGTGTAATCGGAAAAACGCAGGAAACCGTTGCGGATCGCAAACACGGATCAAATCGAACTGTTCTGCTAGGCTCGAATGAGGGTCGATCTCGCTGTCTTCAGGCGTACGCTTTCGATAGTAACCCGCGTGAAGATCTTCGGATTGAGGTTTGGCCACACCCGAGGCAAAGTTCTCGACCGCAAAGTCCATGAGCTCCGCTTCTGCGGCGAACAGCAAGTCATTGATCTCGTCGAACAATGCATCAGCCGGAACCGGTATAACTTTTTTCGCCCAGATCGCGCCGCTGTCAACCTGCTGCGCAGCCTCGAGCAGCGAGAGGGTGATGTGCCGTGCACCGCCGACCAACTCCCAGATATGCGGGCTCCAGCCCCTTCCCTGCGGTAAATCGCTGGCGTGCAAGACAAGCGCTTTGTTGAACGACTGAAGATCGGACTGGCTGATGATCTCAGCGCAGGAAATAAGAAAAAGTATGTCACCTTCACCCAGTTCCGACTTCTTGCGGCACAGGCTGACATCATGCACTGCGGCCTGCCGCTGCTGCCATACGGCGAGCATATTGTTAACGGGGTGTCGAGCATCACTGCACAATATGGTGATGGCTAACTTCTGCATACCTAACGTCCAATCCCAGTTGTTTGATGGCGCCATCAGTTGCCTTGGCCCTAACGCCCCTTGCTCCGCTCGTACACCAGCTTCATTGCTGTCAGCATCCGCATGACGCCCCTACCATCTGTGATCTCGCTAGCAGACCGTGACAAGAGAGCCAACGCTTTGCTGTTACCCATGCGTAACATCAACAATTCAAGCTGTTTATCCAATGGAGATCTCGGATCCACCAATTCTACCGCCCCACGACGCTCAAGCGCACGAGCCGCTTGCTGCTGATTTTCGGCAAGCACTATCAGTAAAGTCGGCAGCCCCAGACAACAGCGCTCCCAAGACGTCCCCCCGCCCGCACCGATGGCGAGGTCGGCACGGACCATCAACGCGGCCATGTCGCGCGTGGCGCTGAGCACCTGCACCGGCCAGGGGTACGCTGCAGCCTGCTCGCGCAGCACCTCCACGTGCGGGGCGCTGGCACCGAGCACTACCGTGAAACGGATGTCAGCCGGCAGCTCACAACCACGCAAGGCCTCGAGCACTGCACCACTGTGGTTATGCTGGTCGACACCTCCGAGCGCTATCAGCACTTCCTGCAGGCCAGCCGTGGCACGCCGCGCGAGGGCGGCCTCGCGCAAGCGGGCGAACTCAGGGCGGAGCAGAGCGTTATGCGGCCCCGTCAGCAGTTGGCAGTGCGCCGGCACCTTGTCGCGATAATCCTCAGCCAGTCGGCCGAGGTTCTGATCAAGCAACAGGTCGCAGACATGCTCGCGGTCGGCCAGATCGTCGATCACCAGCAATCGGCAATCGGCGGGCATTACAGCGCTTTCCCAACGCTGATCGAGGGCGTAGTGGTCAACAACAAGCCAGTCCGGTTCGAAGGCTTCGATCAGCGGCCGGCAGGCCTGCACGTCTTCATCCTGGGAAGCGCCCAGCCAGTGGCCATGGAACAGCACCTCGTCGTGGGCACAGCCCATGGGCAGACTGTGCAGTTCGAAGCCCTGCTCGCGTATGTGCTCGTGCAAGTGACCGGGGTGTGCCCGGCTGATGAAACGGCACTGGTGGCCCTCTGCGGCCAGTGCCCGGGCCAGGGTCAGGCAACGCATCACGTGGCCCGACCCCATACCCAGCGAAGCATCGACGCGAAACAACACGCGCATCACCATGCCGTCCACCCGCCGTCGACGCAAATATTCGCGCCATTTACGAACGAAGCCGCTGCCGAGGCCAGGAACAGCACCGGGCCGGCGATCTCGCCAGCCTGGCCAATACGGCCCATGGGCACCTTCGCCGCCAGCTTGGCTACGAACGCCGGGGCATCCTGTTGAACGCTATCCGACGGGAATGGCCCAGGCGAAATCGAATTGACCCGAATGCCCTCGGCGCCGAACTCACAGGCGGCATACCGCGACCACTGGATCAGCGCCGCTTTGGTGGCACCGTAAAACGGTGGGTTGGTACCGGCCGGCGTGTCGTACACCCGCGGGTCCGGGCTGACCACCCCGTACATGGAGCCAACATTGATCACCGAGGCATCGCCGCTTTCACGCACAGCGCGGCGCAATGCCGGCAGCGCACCCTTGAGCATGTTGTGCGCAGCCAGCACGGCAACCTGATAGCTGTCGATATAGTCGCCGGCGTCACTGCTTTCGATGGTGCCGCCTTTGCCCTTGTAGGCGTTGTTCACCAGGACATGCAGGGTTTCGGGGCCGCCATGGGCAAAGTACTCCTGAACCGCCTGCTGGTCACTCACATCCAGCACAAGCAACTCGGCCGAGCCGCCCTGGGCGTGAATCTCACGCAACAGAGGCTCACCGCGGGCACTGCTGCGAACGTTGATGATGACATGGGCACCGGCTTCGGCCAGTGCCTTGGCCATGGCGCTGCCCAGGTAACCCGCCGCGCCGGTGATCAACGCGGTCTTGCCGGAAAGAGAGAATCTGTCGATGCAGCTCATGGGCGCTCTCGTTGCCAGGATGCAGGGTTGAGGGTCTGCTCGTCGAGCAGCGGGCGCTCCAGGGCAATGGCCTGGATCTGCTCGGGCTGCAGCGCAGCGTGCTGGAACAGGCGGGCATTGTCGTGCAACTGGGCCAGAGTTTCCATGCCCAGGCAGACCCCGTCCACCCAGGCCAGGCCACGCACATACGCAAGGCACAGGTCAGCCACGCCGTCACGGCCAAAACGGCCAGACCACTCCAGCAACTGCCCGCGCACCTGCGCAGGAACAGCCACATGGGCGCGCTGCCACTGGCTGTCGTCAGCGCTGACCAGCAAGCCTTGCAGCAGTGCACTACGCACATGCACAGTGAGCCCGCGCTCGGCGCGCGCCCGCTCGATGCGGGGCAACAGGGCGTCCCAGCGACCATCCAGCAGGTTCAGCGGCAGTTGAACATAAGCCACATCCGCCTGCTCCAGCGCCTGCTCCAGCTCGGCCGGGTTCTGCACCGAAACGCCCAGCTCAGCCACCACGCCAGCCCGCACCAGCTCAAGCAGCTCGGCCCACACCCGGCCATTACAGGCTCGAAGATGCTCGGCGCGATGCAGCATCAGCACATCGAGGCGGGCCACCCCCAGTTTCTGGCACGACTCGAACACACTGGCGCGTACGGCTGCGGCGACCACCGCAGACGGGCTACCCTCCGGCAGTTCGGCCAGCGGCGAGAGCTTGGTGATGACCTTGGCCCGCCCTGCCCAGCCATCGGCCAGCGCCGCGCCGACCACCGCCTCGCTATGCCCGTAGGCTCGCGCGGTGTCGATGCACGCCACACCGTGGCGAATGGCGCCGCGAATGATCGCGCACGCCTGTTCGATCGACGGCATGCCGGAACCGTTATTGATGCCATAAGGCATGCCCAGCTGTACCGTGCCCAATACCAGCTTGTGCAACAGCGCTCTGATAGCCGGCGTCTGTGGGTCGGCCAACAGGTGCTGGCACAGGGTTTTCCAACTGACCCCGACCGGGTCCTGCACTTGGGCGAACACCCGCGTTACCAGCAGGTAGTCATCCAGGCAATCGACCGTGCAACGCCCGGCACTCCAGCCCGCGTCACGGTAGCGTTGAAAATAGCGCTCACCGTGCTTGCGACGCAGCATCGGCGTGACATGTTCGTGGTCATGGGCGCTCGGTGACTGGGTCAGCGTCCAGCGCAGCCCTTCGAGCCAGAACACCTCAGCACTCAGCCCATAAGGCAGCCCGGACTGTTCACCATTGCAGCACAGATAGCCTTGGCCACCGTCGAGGAAGGCCTGCTCCAGCTCATCGAGCAGCGCACCGTCGGGGAATACATTGTCCCCGGTCAGGCGAAACACCACGGTACGGTCCGGATAACCGGCAAGGCTGTCGACCATGCGCTGCAGCGGGCTTTGCAGGCTGCCCCGATGGCAGGCCAGGCCGTACTTGAGCGCTGCGGCGGCGAGCGCATCGTCGCTGGCCTCACTGGAGGTCGCCAGCACGACCGGGCGGCCTGTATTACCGGCCCGCAGCCCCGCCAGCACCGCCAACGGGATGCCGCCAACGGGCAACAATACCTTGCCAGGCAACCGCGTAGACGTGGTTCGAGCCTGCAGAACTGCGACCGAGCTCATGCCAGCACATGCTCAAGGGCCGCCAGCACCGCATCCTGCTGTTCGAAGGTCATGGTCTGGAACATTGGCAGGCTGATCGCCTCGCGGTAGTAGTTTTCGGCTTGGGGGAAATCCCCGGCCTTGAAGCCCATGCGCGCATACCAAGGTTGCAGATGCACTGGAATGTAGTGCAGGTTGACGCCAATGCCCTGCTCACGCAGCGCTTCGAACACCTGACGGTGGGACTTGCCAGCGCCCGCCGAAGCCAGCCGGATTACATAAAGATGCAGCCCGGAATAGCTGTCCGGGTGCTGCCAGGGAGCCTGCACCGGCAACTGCGCAAGTTTCTCATCGTAACGCCGAGCCAGCTCGTGACGGCGCGCCACATAGCTGTCCAGTCGATCCATCTGGCTCAACCCCAAAGCCGCCTGCAGCTCGGTCATGCGGTAATTGAAGCCCAGTTCGATCTGCTGGTAATACCACGGGCCATCGGCCTCATGAGTCATCGCTGCCGGGTCACGGGTAATCCCATGGCTGCGCAACAATGCCATACGCGCAGCCAACTGGTCATCATTGGTGACGGCCATGCCGCCCTCGGCGGTAGTGATGATCTTGACCGGGTGGAAGCTGAACACAGTGATGTCGCTGTAACGCCCATCACCGATGAAGCCATCGCGGTACTTGCCGCCAATGGCGTGGGACGCATCCTCGATCACCCGGAAGCCGTAGCGCTGCGCCAGTGCATGGATGGCCTGCATGTCGCACGGCTGCCCGCACAGGTGCACAGGCACAACCACTTTGGGCAGCCGACCTTCGCGCTCTGCCACCTCCAGCTTGGTCGCCAGGGCATTCGGGCAGAGGTTGTAAGTGCGTGGGTCGATGTCCACGAAGTCAACCTGGGCACCGCAGTACA
Source organism: Pseudomonas sp. SWRI51 (assembly GCF_014268825.1). Taxonomy (NCBI): domain Bacteria; kingdom Pseudomonadati; phylum Pseudomonadota; class Gammaproteobacteria; order Pseudomonadales; family Pseudomonadaceae; genus Pseudomonas; species Pseudomonas sp. SWRI51. The sequence goes on from NZ_JABWRG010000010.1 coordinate 62,044, forward strand.
AACCGCAGTTGGCAGAGGCAACGAACGTTATAGGCGTGGTCCACAGCCAGTCGCCAGGCCCGAGCCCCAACGCCAGGCAAGCGATATGCAGCGCCGAGGTGGCGCTATTGACCGCCAAGGCATGACGCGCGCCGACATGCCCGGCAACCCGCTGCTCGAACCGGGGGACCATGGGCCCCTGGGTCAGGAAATCGGACTGCAGCACTTCGACCACGCTGTCGATATCGGCCTGGGTGATGTCCTGGCGACCATAGGGGATCATGGCTCAGATGCTCCCGATCTTGTCTTTGTTGATGTCGATCCAGGCCTGCAGTTGCTCATCGCTCATCCACTCGCTGTTGTTGTCGCTGGCGTAGACGAAGCCCTCGGCGACCTTGGTGCCATCCTTGATGCGTTTGGGGCATGTGGCCCAATCGTTGATCACCGGCAGGATCTTGAAGTGCTCGGGGTATTCATAGGTGGTGTACGAGTCTTCGGCGCTGATCATCTGCTCATGCAGCTTTTCGCCCGGACGAATGCCGACAACCTTCTGCGCAGCATCCGGGGCAACTACGCGCGCCAGGTCGGTGACTTTCATGGACGGGATCTTCTTGACGTAGATCTCACCACCTTCCATGTCGTCAAAGGCATGCCACACCAGCTCGACGCCCTCTTCCAGCGAAATCATGAAGCGGGTCATGCGCTCATCGGTGATCGGCAGCTCGCCCTTGTCCTTGATCGACATGAAGAACGGGATGACCGAACCACGGGAGCCCATGACGTTGCCATAACGCACTACCGCCATACGGGTCTCATGGCCACCGGCGTATGAGTTACCAGCAACGAACAGCTTGTCGGAGGCCAGTTTGGTGGCCCCGTACAGGTTGACCGGGCTGCTGGCCTTGTCGGTGGACAGCGCCACAACGCGCTTGATACCACGGTCGATGCAGGCATCGATCAGGTTCATGGCGCCGTTGATGTTGGTCTTGATGCATTCGAACGGGTTGTATTCGGCGGTCGGCACGATCTTCGTGGCTGCGGCGTGAACCACGTAATCGACGCCATCAAGGGCACGGTAAAGGCGCTCTTTGTCGCGGACATCACCAATGAAGAAACGTACGCGCGGATCACCTTCGAACTTCTTGGCCATGTCCCACTGCTTCATCTCATCGCGCGAAAAGATGATGATTTTTTTAGGGTTGTATTTGGCCAGGGTCATTGGCACAAAAGTATTGCCGAACGAGCCGGTACCACCGGTAATCAAAATGGTCTTGTTGGTTAGCATGTTACGGCTTCCCTAGATGACGTCCTGGCGATCGACAGGACGGAATGAGCGAAACGGTGCCGGGGTCAGCCGCAAGAACGACCACACCTTCCAGCACAGTATGAAAACAAATGCACAACACACCCCCACCGGAACGGCCAGGCCACCCAGCCATGGCGACAGCGAGGCACCCAAAATAACGAACACGGCCAGGCCGAGCACATGGCTCTGGATGATCGGCTTGTCCAGCGACTGCGCATAAAGGGCATAGTGGGGAACCATGCCCAGGCCATAGATGCAGGTCCCCGCGAGCAACCACGGGAACAGCGACCCATGCTCGACGTACAGCGGCTTGTCGAGCCAGGAGAGTAACGGGTAGATCAATGCCAGAGCGCAAAGCACGAAACCGAGCGACAGCAATACAGTGTGGCTGAACAGCTTTTTCAGTTGCGCCACGAAAGCCACCGGGTCGTGCGCGTGGTAGGCCTTGATCAGAGCCGGGTAGCTAAAGGCGAATACGCCGGCGTCCAGAAATGCAACTAGCGCGGTACTGATACTGGCAAACAGCACATAGGCGCCAAGGGTATCGAGATCGACCAACGCCTGAAACCAATACCGATCCAAGGTGAACAGCGCTCGAAGCGACAACGTCGCGACCAGCATCGGCGCAGCCACGGCGATACCACGGCGCAGCCAGGGCCAGTCCACCGACGCATGCCAGCCCCCGATACCGAGCCTGGACAATTGCCAAACGGCCGCCACAACACCGAATGCAGACCCAGCGACCCACGCTTGGAGCACATGTTCAAGCGTGCGCCATGCGGGGTCGAGCATCATCATCAGCGCGACCACGATCGCCCACAGCCCGGATCGCAAAAACAGGCTGAGGGTTGCAATCAGCTGATAGCCACAGGTAATCAGCAGGCGCATGAGTTCCTGATTGAGATGTTCCAGCACCAATAGGCAAACAAACCAGGGGAGCAAGACCCAAGGTAGCCACCCGGCTGCAAACACGACAAGGGCCACAGGCGCCAGCCCCCCATAAAGGAGCACGCAGAGAACGGCCTGAGACTTGAGATACCCCCCCCACCCTGTGCGCTCACGCGTGAGCAGTTCGCGCGTCGAGTAGGCGTAAAAATCAAGCCCTACCGCATACAGCGCATAGCCAACCGTCGCCGCCAGCAGCCCGTAGATACCCACTTCCCCGGGCGTCAGGAAACGCGCGAGCAGGAAGACCAAAAGGAATTTCGCCAGCAAGGTCGATGCACGCAAGAAGATATTGATTAAAGGCAGCAAGCTTGGAATCCGCACAATACAGAAAACGCTCTCGAAAAGGAGGGCTACAGCAATTTGCCACCAACCCCAATACTGCCCGACAGCAAAATCGGAGGATTATAACGCCATCAACCCCGCCGTTCATCCTTTTCTGTCTATCCGACGATTGAGCATGCTCAGCCGACAGCCATATCGGGGCACGGCTTGAAAACTCGAGACGCAGGTCATGCAAGCCGAATAGCACCGGAATCTCGCCCATCGTTGCTGACGCACGAAGCCATTCTGATATGATTTCAATGCAACCTCACCCACCCTGCCTTTTTACACAGCGCCTGGCGAGCCACTAGCGGTGCTACGAACTCGTTGACATAAGCGCTCAATCGCTCCAGAGCAGTCAATTGATAAACCCGAAGCAACACACAACAAAGCGTGACAAGCAGTAGAACCTAGGGCCAGCAGCTGCCACCGTGCTTTGCTTGACGACGCAGGAGGCGTTCATCCAAAGTGTGCGCCTTATTGATGAAAGGGCCTCCTAATGAGTGACAAGATCGTTAAGACGCTAGCCTGTGAGTGGCAAGCCGCAGGTATCGAGCGTGGCGACATCATACTCATCCACAGCAGTATTTCCAGGCTCTTGCGCCGTTTGGTAAAGTCGGGTGCTAAAGCAGACCCCGCCCTCATCGTCCAAAGCCTGCTGATTGCGCTTGGAGAGGAAGGCACGCTGGTCGCCCCGCTCTTCAACTTTGATTTTACCCAAGGCATTGCGTTCGACATACGAACCTCAAAGAGCGCCATGGGCGCACTGACGGAAAGTGTCCGGCAATGGCCTGGCGCAGTTCGCACCGGCCACCCCATCTACTCGTTCGCCATCGTTGGCAAACACGCACCCGCCTTTGCGGGCATTGATAATTTCAGCGGTTACGGTGCGGACTCGCCATTTGCCGTACTCCACCAACTGGACGGGAAAATTGGCGTTATCGACTTACCTGAACAACACAGCATGACGTTCTACCATTATGTAGAAGAGTCATTATCCGCCCCTTATCGATATCACAAGACATTCTCCGGCCCCTACACCGATGCCGAAGGCCTTACCTCCGAAAGGCGGTACGGCCTTTTTGTGAGGGATATTGAGCAAGGCGTACTGACACACGTAAACCCCATGGGCGAGCTGCTGTGGGAGAACGGTTTCTACAGCGGCACCCGCCCAGGTATAGGTTCTGGCATGCGCGTTGTTAAAGCAGCCACGGTTTTCAATGAAGCTTCCAGGATTTTGAAGGAAGGAAAGGCAAAAGGCATTCTCTATGAAGTACAACAGTAACTTTACCGACATTGAGGTCGGCGAGTACTGCCATACCTTGGCACAACGCTTGTTCCCGATCTGCCGCAGCCTCACGGGTCCGGGCGTGCGCGAAACCCTGGCAATCATTGGCGAACACCTGCCCGGCCTTCAGATCGAAGAAGTACCGAGCGGCTATCAAGCATTCGACTGGAACGTCCCGAACGAATGGCATATCAAGGATGCCTACCTCGAGGACGCCAACGGCAACCGGCTTATCGACTTCAAAACCAACAACTTGCACGTCCTGGGCTATTCAGAGCCCATCGACACTGTTTTGACACTGGAAGAACTCCAACAGCATCTTTATTCGCTCCCAGCGCAACCGGAGGCGATTCCCTACATCACGTCCTACTACTCCCGACGCTGGGGTTTCTGCCTGACCCATACGCAACGCCTAGCCCTGAAACCCGGTAACTACCGCGCCGTAATCGACGCAGAACTCAAGCCAGGCGTTCTCAACTATGCGCACATCGTAATCCCGGGAGAAAGCACTCAAGAAGTGTTCCTGTCCACTTACGTGTGCCACCCATCCATGGCCAACAACGAGCTGTCTGGCCCAGTGGTGACAACGGCCTTGATCAATTGGCTAATGTCACTGCCTTCACGGAAGTACACATACAGGGTTGTCTTCATTCCCGAGACAATTGGCTCAATCGTCTATCTGAGCAAACACCATACGCAACTCAAACAACAGGTGATCGCCGGCTTCAATATTTCCTGCGTTGGCGATGATCGCTGCTACTCATTCCTCCCCTCGCGCAACGGCGAAACGCTGTCAGACAAAGCCGCTAGACACGCCCTACAGCACATCGACCGGAATTATAAACGCTACACGTGGATGGATCGCGGAAGCGACGAACGCCAGTACTGCGCCCCCGGCATCGACTTGCCAATCGCCACCATCATGCGCAGCAAATACGGCGAGTTCCCTGAGTACCACACCTCACTGGATGACCTCACCCTGGTCACCCCTGCCGGGCTCGGCGGAGGCTTCGCCGCTCTTCGCGACGCATTGGAAATCATCGAAAACAATCAGACACTCAAGTGCACGGTACTCTGTGAACCTCAGTTAGGAAAACGCGGTCTTTATCCTACAATCAGCACAAAGGATACTGCCGGCAAGGTCCGTACGATGATGGGGCTTATCTCGTACTGTGATGGCACCCTCAGCCTGCTGGAAATCGCGGAGAAAATAGATCACCCCTTCCAAGACCTGGTGCGAATCGCCAAACCGCTGATCGAGAACGGTTTACTGGCACCCTTCGACAAAAGCCAACACTGAGCCCCCTCCCGCGCTGGATGATCCTTCAGCAGCGCGGTGGCTTCCTCCTTCAGGCAACTCCATGCCAGCACAACAAAATCACCCAATGCTGTGAGATCATTGCGCGCAAGAGCATGAGCTCAAAGGAAACACTGAGGGTTATGGAACTTTTTAGAAAGCGCATGCTGGCGCTCCCCCGCCGCTACAAGCGGATACTGCAAGTGATCACCGACGTGCTACTGCTGTGGCTAGCGCTGAGCATGTCGTTCGTCGTGCGCCTTGGCTTCGATGACCTGAGCAACCCACTGCTTGCTCACCCCTGGCTGTATGCAGCAGCTCCCTTGGTGGCTATACCTATCTTCATCCGTTTCGGCATGTACCGGGCGGTACTACGCTATTTCGGCAACGACGCCCTTATCACCATCGCCAAGGCCGTTACGCTTTCGGCCTTGGTGCTGGCCTTGGTGGTGTACTGGTACAGCAACCACGAGACCGTGGTGCCGCGCTCCATCGTATTCAACTACTGGTGGCTAAGCACCGTGATGATCGGCGGCCTGCGGCTCATCATGCGCCAGTACTTCCTCGGCGACTGGTACGCCACCAAGCAGCACATGCCGTTCACCAGCCGTGACCACGGCCTGCCAAAGGTAGCCATCTACGGCGCAGGCACCGCTGGTAACCAGCTGATGGCCGCCCTGCGCCTGGACCGGACGATGTACCCCGTGGCATTCATCGACGATGACGAAAGCCTCAGAAACCGTGTGATTTCCGGGCTCCAGGTCTACAGCCGCAAAGACATCCAGCGCATGATCGACGAAACGGGCGCAGACGAGATTTTACTGGCGATTCCGTCGGCCAGCCGCTCCCGGCGCCGGGAAATCCTCAACTTGCTGGAACACTTCCCCCTGCATGTACGCAGCGTACCGAGCGTCATGGACCTGGCCAGCGGCCGGGTAAAGGTTGACGACATTCAGGAGGTCGATATCGCCGACCTGCTCGGTCGCGACAGCGTACCCGCACAGAATGACCTGCTGGCACACTGCATCACCAACAAGGTTGTGATGGTAACTGGCGCCGGGGGATCGATTGGCTCGGAGCTGTGCCGCCAAATAGTCACTCTCAAGCCAAAGGCATTGCTGCTGTTCGAGCATAGCGAGCTCAACCTGTACAACATTCAGAGTGAGCTGGAACAGCGCATCGAGCGCGACGCCCTTCGCGTGCAACTGCTGCCATTTCTGGGCTCCGTACGCAACCAGAAGCACCTGCACGACACCATGCTGCTGTGGCATGTCAACACCGTCTACCACGCAGCTGCCTATAAGCACGTACCCATGGTTGAGCACAATATTGCCGAAGGCATCCTCAACAATGTGATCGGCACGCTCAACACAGCGCAAGCAGCCCTGCAGGCGAACGTTGCCAACTTCGTGCTCATCTCAACCGACAAGGCCGTACGCCCCACCAACGTCATGGGCAGCACTAAACGCCTGGCAGAGCTGACACTTCAAGCATTGAGCAAAGAAACCGCGCCCGCATTGTATGGCGATTCTGCAAACGTAGCCCAAGTCAACAAGACCCGCTTTACCATGGTGCGTTTCGGCAATGTTTTAGGATCGTCCGGCTCAGTGATCCCCTTGTTCCACAAGCAGATCAAGGCCGGTGGCCCCCTCACCGTAACCCACCCGAAGATCACTCGTTATTTCATGACCATTCCGGAGGCCGCACAACTGGTTATCCAGGCCGGCTCCATGGGCCTAGGTGGCGACGTGTTCGTACTCGACATGGGCGACCCGGTAAACATAGCAACCTTGGCCGAAAAGATGATCGTGCTTTCCGGCCTGAGCGTGCGCTCGGAGCAAAACCCGCACGGCGATATCGCCATCGAGTTCACCGGCTTGCGGCCTGGCGAAAAACTCTATGAAGAACTACTGATCGGCGACAACGTCTCGCCAACCCAGCACCCGATGATCATGAGCGCCAATGAGGATTACATAGGCTGGGAGGCGCTCAAGGGCAACCTGTCACTGCTGCTGGACGCTGTGGCCAGCGAGGATTTCAACCGGGTTCGCCAACTATTGAGAGAAACTGTCAGCGGCTACTCCCCTGAAGGGGAAATCGTGGATTGGGCCTACCAACGGCGCCGCTCCGACAGCCACTGAGCGCACCCCAGTCAAGGTATTTCAAACTGAACATCACGCCCAAGCTCCGCAAAACGGAGCTTCAGGGCATTGCTCAGCACAGCCTTGGCCCTCGCCTCGCCATGCACCAGCAGAATTTTCCCGGCGGCAGATCCCGACGCAAACTGCACCAACCCCGCCTGATCCGCATGCCCCGAATACCCACCCAAACTCATCACCTTGGCCCTGATGTCATACATCCGCCCATCCAGGTCAATCTGCACAAACCCTTCCGCCCCCTCGCTCGCCTGTATCACCGCCCCCGGCGTGCCCTTGGCCTGATACCCCACAAACAGCACCTCATGCCGCGAGTCCTCGAGCATGGCCTTGAGGTAATTGACGATGCGCCCACCCGAACACATGCCATTGCCGGCAATCACGATGGCTGGCCGCCCGGTGCTCTTGAGGTAGTTCACCACCTGCTGGTGGCGGGCATGGGTGTCGATGCTGATGAGCTGCCGAAAACCTAGCGGTTCGCGCCCCTGCACGACCCGGTCGCGGGCCTCGGCGCGCCAGAACTGGTGCAGTTCGCGGTACACATCGGTGATACGCCGCGCCAGGGGCGAATCGAGGATGATCGGCAATTGCGACCAGTCAGGGAAGTCGCCCGCAACACTACCGCCAGGCTTGTTCAACAAGGACTTGCGGTGAAGGATGTCTTCCAGGTCATACAGCAGCTCCTGCGTACGGCCCAGGCTGAACGCGGGGATAAGAATCGTGCCTTGGTCGAGCAGCGCCCTGTCGATGGCGGCCTCCAGCGCCTTGCGCCGGTCGCTGCGGTCGGCGTGCAGGCGGTCACCGTAGGTGCTTTCGAGCACCAGCACGTCGGCACGTTCAGGCGGCTGCAGCGGGCGCAGCAAGGGGTTGTCGGGCGCACCGAGGTCACCTGAGAACACGACGCGCGTGTTACGGCCACCCTCGCCTACCTCGCACTCGACGTAGGCCGAGCCGAGCAAGTGGCCAGCGCGCTGCAAACGGATGGCGCAGTGCACCTGTGGCTGATCGACGACGGTGTACCACTGCTCGAACGCCAGCACTACGATGTGTTGCTGCAGAAACGCCAGGTAGCGCGCCACCTGGGCCGCGTCGCTACTGACTTCCAGCTTGTAGGCGTCTTCGAGTATCAGCGGCAATAGCTTGGCGGAGGGCTCGCTGCAGTAGATCGGGCCGCGAAAGCCTGCGGCGAACAGCGCCGGGATGCGGCCGACATGATCAAGGTGCACGTGGGTGACTACCAGCGCCTGGACGCCGCTGATATCGAAACCAAGCTGACCGCGTGGCGCTGCGTGCGCAGCATCCGCGCCCTGCTCCAGGCCGCAATCAATCAGCAGGCTGGTGGTGCTGTCGAGATGAAGCTGGTGACAGGAACCAGTGACGCCGCGCGTGCCACCGTGATGGGAAATGGAGGGAAAAGCCATAGCACCGAGTCCTTTGCAGCATAGGGAAGAAGTGCACTATTAAGTCACTCCTTCCTGCGCTGACACAGGGCATGAAAACCCCAGTCTCGGTAGGAAAGTTCTTTAGTTTTCGGCCAACGCCTGCTGGCGAGCCGAAGCGCGAATCTTGCGCTTGCCGCGCATCAAGCCGTAGGCGCCGAGCAGCGGGCCCACCGCAAGGCCCAATACCAAAGCCGCGAGCACCACAACCGCTACAGGCACGGCCGGCGCAGCCCAGCCGAACAACACCAAGGCGACGGTTTGCTGGTTTTCCAGCACGAAGAACAGCACAACGGCTGCCAGCAGCAGCACAAACAACGCCAGCACGGCGCGCTTCAGATTATGCATTGCAGGGATCCTTTGGTTCAGACTGACTCATGCTCGTCTTCATCTTCATTTACCCGATCACGCAATTCCTTGCCGGGCTTGAAGTGAGGGACATACTTGCCTTCGAGGCTGACCGATTGGCCGGTCTTGGGGTTACGCCCGACGCGCGGTGCACGATAATGCAGCGAGAAGCTGCCAAAACCGCGAATCTCGATGCGATCACCGGTGGCAAGGCATTGAGCCATCTGTTCAAGCATGGTCTTGATGGCAAGCTCTACGTCCTTGGACGAGAGCAGCCCCTGATGGGTGACAATACGTTCGATCAGCTCCGACTTCGTCATATTTTTCCCTTCGTTATCAAGCAGCTAGATCATTGCTTAATCAGTTTGTAGCACGCCCCGGTAGATTTGAACAGGGCGGTTCTTGACTAAACAAAAAAATTCAAGATTGATAAGGCAGGAAATCTGCAATTAGCCAGGCGGGCCGCAGAGAAGCGTCGAACAGCGCAGCGGTAAATAGCAGGCATAAAAAAAGGGTGGCCCGTAGGCCACCCCTTTTTACCGATCAAACAGAACTCAGTTCTGTTTGGCCATTGCTTCGCGCAGCAGCGCAGCCATGGTGGTATCGGCAGCCGCTTCCGGAGCGTTTTTCAGGCTCTGGATGGCTTCGCGCTCTTCAGCATCGTCCTTCGACTTGATGGACAGGCTGATAACGCGGGATTTGCGGTCGACGCTGATGATCTTGGCTTCGATCTCTTCGCCTTCCTTCAGCACGTTACGGGCGTCTTCAACGCGGTCACGGCTGATTTCGGAAGCCTTCAGAGTAGCTTCGATGTCGTCGCCCAGGGTCACGATAGCGCCCTTGGCATCAACTTCCTTGACGATACCTTTAACGATAGCGCCTTTGTCGTTGATCGAAACGAAGTTGGAGAACGGATCGTCTTCCAGCTGCTTGATGCCCAGGGAGATGCGCTCGCGCTCTGGGTCAACCGACAGGATGACGGTTTCCAGCTCGTCGCCCTTCTTGAAGCGACGCACGGCTTCTTCGCCGGCTTCGTTCCAGGAGATGTCGGACAGGTGAACCAGACCGTCGATGCCGCCGTCCAGGCCGATGAAGATACCGAAGTCGGTGATCGACTTGATGGTACCGGAGATCTTGTCACCCTTGTTGAACTGGCCGGAGAAATCTTCCCATGGGTTCGATTTGCACTGCTTGATGCCCAGGGAGATACGACGACGCTCTTCGTCGATGTCCAGAACCATGACTTCCACTTCGTCGCCAACCTGAACGACTTTCGACGGGTGGATGTTCTTGTTGGTCCAGTCCATTTCGGAAACGTGTACCAGACCTTCAACGCCTTCTTCCAGCTCAGCGAAGCAGCCGTAGTCGGTCAGGTTGGTAACGCGAGCAGTCACACGAGTGCTCTCTGGGTAGCGGGCTTTGATAGCAACCCACGGATCTTCGCCCAGTTGCTTCAGGCCCAGCGAAACGCGGTTGCGCTCGCGATCGTACTTCAGGACCTTGACGTCGATCTCGTCGCCAACGTTGACGATTTCGGACGGGTGCTTGATACGCTTCCAGGCCATGTCGGTGATGTGCAGCAGACCATCAACGCCGCCCAGGTCAACGAACGCACCGTAGTCGGTGAGGTTCTTGACGATACCTTTGACCTGCTGGCCTTCCTGCAGCGATTCCAGCAGAGCTTCGCGCTCGGCGCTGTTTTCGGCTTCCAGGACACTGCGACGGGAAACGACAACGTTGTTGCGCTTCTGGTCCAGCTTGATGACCTTGAATTCCAGCTCTTTGCCTTCGAGGTGGGTGGTGTCGCGCACTGGGCGGACATCAACCAGGGAGCCCGGCAGGAACGCACGGATGCCGTTAACGTCGACAGTGAAGCCGCCTTTAACCTTACCGTTGATAACGCCCTTGACCACTTCTTCGGCAGCGAAAGCAGCTTCCAGAACAATCCAGCACTCGGCGCGCTTGGCTTTTTCACGGGACAGCTTGGTTTCGCCAAAGCCGTCTTCGACCGCGTCCAGCGCAACGTGAACTTCGTCACCAACTTTGATAGTCAGTTCGCCAGCTTCGTTGTAGAACTGCTCGAGCGGGATGACGCCCTCGGACTTCAGGCCAGCGTGTACGGTAACCCAGTCGCCGTCGATGTCGACAACGATACCGGTGATGATCGCACCCGGCTGAAGATTGAGGGTTTTCAGGCTTTCTTCAAAGAGTTCTGCAAAGCTTTCGCTCATTTTAATTCCTGTAGATTCGGACGCAAAAAAACGCCCATAGCCACATTCCAGACAATGTGGGTTTCGTTAAGTAAAGAAAAGCGGACAGGCCGTTGACTGGTGCCCCTGCCTGCTCTCCTCTCCATCAGGCCAGATCGCGCTGAGCGAGCTCGCTTCTGATGCGTTGCAACACCTGTTCAATGGACAGCTCCGTGGAATCCAGCTGAATGGCATCGGCCGCCGGCTTGAGCGGGGCCACTGCGCGCTGGGTATCACGCTCATCGCGTGCACGGATCTCATCTAGCAGACTCGACAGACTAACATCTTCGCCTTTGCCCTTCAACTGCAGGTAACGGCGGCGCGCCCGCTCCTCGGCGCTGGCGGTCAAAAACACTTTCAGCGGGGCATCGGGGAACACCACCGTGCCCATGTCGCGCCCGTCTGCAATCAGGCCCGGCGCTTCGCGGAAGGCGCGCTGGCGCTGCAGCAGGGCTTCACGCACCGCGGGCAGCGACGCAACCATCGAGGCACCGGCCCCGACGGTTTCGGTACGGATCACGTTGCTGACATCCTCACCTTCGAGAATGATCTGCTGCAACTTGCCAGGCTCGGCCGCGATGAACTGCACATCGAGGTGGGCAGCCAGCGCCTTGAGCAGCTCTTCGTTGGTCAGGTCGACGCCGTGATTGGTGGCGTTGAACGCCAGCAACCGGTACAGCGCGCCAGAGTCCAGCAGCTTCCAGCCAAGCTCGCGGGCGATCAGGCCTGCAACGGTGCCTTTGCCCGAGCCGCTTGGGCCGTCAATGGTGATGACCGGCGCCTGCGCGTTCACGACTTGGCCTCTTCTGCCACGCGAATGCCGACTTGCTCGCACAGCGCCAGGAAGTTAGGGAACGAGGTGGCGACGTTGGCGCAGTCATGGATGCGAATCGGCGCGTTGGCACGCAGCGAGGCAATGCTGAACGCCATGGAAATACGATGATCGCCATGGCCGTGCACTTCACCGCCGCCGATCTGGCCGCCATCGATGATGATGCCGTCAGGGGTTGGCTCGCATTTGACGCCCAGCGCGAGCAGGCCATCAGCCATTACCTGGATCCGGTCGGACTCCTTGACCCGCAACTCTTCCGCGCCGCGCAGCACGGTGCGCCCTTCGGCGCAGGCAGCAGCAACGAACAGCACCGGGAATTCGTCGATTGCCAGTGGCACCAGGTTTTCGGGGATTTCGATCCCCTTGAGCCTGGCACCGCGCACGCGCAGGTCGGCCACCGGCTCACCGCCGACTTCACGCTGGTTTTCCAGGGTGATGTCGCCGCCCATCAGGCGCAGGATGTCGATCACCCCGGTGCGGGTCGGGTTGATGCCAACGTGCTCAAGCACCAGGTCAGAGCCTTCGGCGATGGATGCAGCCACCAGGAAGAACGCCGCCGAGGAAATATCCGCAGGCACTTCGATGCGCGTGGCGCTGAGCTTGCCACCTGCCTGCAGCGAAGCCACCGGGCCATTGGACTGCACCTGGTAGCCGAAGCCACGCAGCATGCGTTCGGTATGGTCACGGGTTGGCGCAGGCTCGGTGACGGTGGTCACGCCCTCAGCGTACAGGCCCGCCAGCAGCAGGCAGGATTTGACCTGGGCACTGGCCATCGGCAGCGTGTAGTTGAGCGCCTTGAGCTTCTGGCCGCCACGAATGGTCAGCGGCGGGCGGCCTTCAGGGCCAGTTTCGACCACTGCGCCCATTTCCCGCAGCGGGTTGGCCACGCGGTTCATCGGGCGTTTGGACAGCGAAGCGTCGCCAGTCATGGTCACATCGAACGGCTGGGCGGCCAGCAGGCCCGACAGCAGGCGCATCGAGGTGCCGGAGTTGCCCAGGTAGATCGGGCCAGGTGGCGGCTTCAGGCCATGCAGGCCGACACCATGAATGGTGACGCGGCCATGGTGCGGGCCTTCGATGACCACACCCATGTCGCGGAAGGCCTGCAGCGTGGCCAGGGCGTCTTCGCCCTCGAGGAAACCTTCCACTTCGGTGGTGCCTTCGGCCAGCGAGCCGAGCATGATCGAGCGGTGCGAAATCGACTTGTCGCCCGGTACGCGAATCCGTCCGGACACGCGGCCACCAGGTTGGGTCAGGAAAATCAGGTCGTTGGCGTTCATAGCGTCCACATAGGCCCGGCGGGCCAGGATTTTACTGAAATGCTCGCGGGCAACCCGGGCGCGGGTGAATACACCCAGCAGTTGGTGCCCATCCCCTGCATCGACCGCGTCGCGCAAGGCGTCGAGGTCACTGCGAAATGTATCGAGTGTGCGCAGGACCGCCTCGCGGTTGGCGAGGAAGATGTCGTGCCACATGATCGGGTCGCTGCCGGCGATTCTTGTGAAATCGCGGAAGCCTCCCGCAGCGTACCGGAAGATATCCAGGTTTTCATTGCGCTTGGCCAGCGAGTCGACCAAGCCAAAGGCCAGCAGGTGCGGCAGGTGACTGGTTGCTGCCAGCACCTCGTCGTGGCGCTCCACCGGCATGTGCTCGACATCGGCATCCAGCGCACGCCACAGGCGGTCGACCACGGCCAGCGCGGCAGGGTCGGTTTCTGCCAGCGGCGTCAGAATGACTTTGTGGCGGCGGAACAGCGCGGCGTTGGAGGCCTCTACCCCGCTCTGCTCGGACCCGGCAATCGGGTGGCCGGGCACAAAATGGGTAAGGCGCGCGGCGAACGCCTCGCGTGCAGCGCGCACCACATTGCCTTTGGCGCTGCCGACATCGGTGATGACCGCATTACCCAAATCGATTTGCGCCAGCCGCGCCAGCAGCTTTTCCATGGCCAGGATCGGCACTGCCAGCTGGATCACGTCAGCACCGACGCACGCTGCGGCAAGGTCTTCCTCGCAGCGGTCGACCACGCCCAGCACCACGGCCTGGCGACGCGACTCGGCATCCAGATCGACGCCCACCACTTCGCGGCACAGCCCGCTTTCGCGCAGGCCCTTGGCAAAGGAGCCGCCGATCAGGCCCAGGCCCACCACGACGAGGCGGCCGATGATCGGCGCAGGATTGTTTGTTACAGCATTAACCACGAGTGCGAACCCTGTTCATGTATCAAGAGAGTCTTGCAGCCCATCGCAGGCGACCTGGATGGGCCATCAGGCCAACCTCAGAGCACCGCCTTCGGATACGAACCCAGCACCTTCAGCGCCACAGCCTCCTGGCTGATCTGCTCCAGCACCGCCTTGATCAGCGGATCACGGTGATGGCCGACGAAGTCGATGAAGAACACATAGGTCCACTTGCCGCTACGCGAGGGGCGCGTCTCGATGCGGGTGAGGTCGATACCGTTCTCGTGGAAAGGCACCAGCAGCTCATGCAGCGCACCGGGCTTGTTGCTCATCGAAACGATGATCGAGGTCTTGTCGTCGCCGGTTGGCGGCACTTCCTGGCTGCCGATCATCAAGAAGCGCGTGGCGTTGTCCGGGCGGTCTTCGATTTTTTCGGCAAGGCGGGTCAAACCATAAAGGTTGGCCGCCATATCACCGGCGATCGCCGCAGAATTCCACTCGCCCTTCACCCGCTTGGCGGCCTCGGCGTTGCTCGATACCGCCACGCGCTCGACGTTCGGGTAGTGTGCGTCCAGCCACTTGCGGCACTGGGCCAGCGACTGCGCGTGGGAGTAGATGCGGGTAATACTGTTGGTCTTGGTGCTTTCGCCCACCAGCAGGTGATGGTGAATACGCAACTCGACTTCGCCGCAGATGACCATGTCGTGCTCAAGGAAGCTGTCCAGCGTATGGCTGACCGCACCCTCGGTGGAGTTTTCCACCGGCACCACGCCGAAGTTGACGGCGCCTGCCGCCACTTCGCGGAACACTTCGTCGATAGCTGCCATTGGCCGGCTGACCACGGCGTGACCGAAGTGCTTCATGGCTGCCGCCTGGGTGAAGGTGCCTTCCGGGCCCAGGTAGGCAACTTTGAGCGGCTCTTCAAGGGCCAGGCACGCCGACATGATCTCGCGGAACAACCGCGCCATCTCTTCGCTACCCAACGGCCCCTTGTTGCGCTCCATGACGCGCTTGAGCACCGCCGCTTCACGCTCGGGGCGGTAGAACACCGGGGTTTCGCCCTCGGCCAGCGCAGCGGTTTTCACCCGCGCGACTTCCAGGGCGCAGCGGGCGCGCTCGCTGATCAGCTCGAGGATTTTCTCGTCGAGGCTGTCGATGCGTACACGCAGCGCCTTGAGTTCCTGTTCGGCCATCAGCCGTGCTCCTTCTCGAATTCAGCCATGTACTGCACCAGCGACTCGACCGCATCCAGGCCCAGGGCGTTGTAGATGGAAGCGCGCATGCCGCCGACCGAGCGGTGGCCTTTGAGGTTGAGCAGGCCGCGAGCGTCGGCACCGGCCAGAAACGCCTTGTCCAGGCGTTCGTCAGCCAGGCGGAACGGCACGTTCATCCACGAACGGGCGTTGTGGCTGATCGGGTTGCTGTAGAAGTCGCTGGCGTCGATAAAGCCGTACAGACGGTCTTTCTTGGCGCGGTTGCGCTGCTCCATGGCCGCGACACCGCCCTGCTCCTTGAGCCACTCGAACACCAAGCCCGAGAGGTACCAGGAATAGGTGGCCGGGGTGTTGTACATCGAGCCGTTGTCGGCCGACACCTTGTAGTCGAGCATGGTCGGGCAGCTGCTGCGGGCGTGGCCCAGCAGGTCTTCGCGAACAATGACCACCACCAGCCCGCTTGGGCCGATGTTCTTCTGGGCACCGGCGTAGATCAGGCCGAATTGCGACACATCGGTCGGGCGCGAAAGAATGTCCGAAGACATGTCGACGACCAATGGCACGTCACCGGTTTCGGGCACCCAGTCAAACTGCAGGCCGCCAATGGTCTCGTTGGACGCATAGTGCACATAAGCCGCGCCTTCGGTCAGCTTCCACTCGTTCTGCCCGGGAATAGCCAGGTAGTCATAAGGCTTGGCGCTGGCGGCAACGTTGATATTGCCGAAACGGCGCGCTTCTTCGATGGCCTTTTTCGACCAGATGCCGGTCTCGATGTAGTCGGCAGTGGCGTTTTCCGGCAGCAGGTTCAGCGGAATCTCGGCGAACTGCTGGCTGGCACCGCCCTGCAGGAACAGCACTTTATAGCTCGAGGGGATGGATAGCAGGTCACGCAGGTCCTGCTCGGCCTTTTCGGCGATGGCCACGTAGTCGTCGCTGCGATGGCTCATTTCCATCACCGACAGACCCTTGCCATTCCAGTCCAGCATTTCGGCCTGGGCACGCTGCAGCACAGCGTCGGGAAGCGCGGCAGGGCCTGCGCAGAAGTTAAAGGCTCGTTTGCTCACATCCACTCTCGCTCTGCCAAATAGGACAAATCGTAACTTCAACGCCCCGCCGCCCCTAAAGAAGGGCCGGCGTTGCGTCTTTAATCAGTCAAACGGGGCGACCTTGGTCGCCCCGTTCGGGTTGTTGCACAGGCTTACTCTTGTGGCGCCTCTTCGGCGCCGAGGTTGTCGTCGCCTGCTACATCCAGCGCATCGACCTCGGCGTCTTCGCCCTCGACAATGTCGTCGAGCTCTTCCTCGGACGGCTCCTGGATACGCTCAAGGCCCACCAGCGTCTCGTCGCTTGCCAGCTTGATCAGCGTAACACCCTGGGTGTTACGGCTGAGGCTGGAAACCTCACCCACCCGTGTGCGCACCAAGGTGCCCTGGTCGGAGATCAGCATGATCTCCTCGCCTTCCTGCACCTGGATAGCGCCGATCAGCAAGCCGTTGCGCCCTTTGGTACCCATGGCGATAACGCCCTGACCACCACGGCCGCGACGCGGGAACTTGGACAGCGGCGTGCGCTTGCCAAAACCACGCTCGGAGGCGGTGAGGATCTGCGCACCGGACTCCGGGATCAGCATCGAGATGATCTGCTGGCCCTTGCCGAGCTTCATGCCGCGCACACCGCGGGCGGTACGGCCCATTTCACGCACAACGCTTTCGGCGAAGCGGATCACCTTGCCGGCGTCGGAGAACATCATGACTTCCTTGGCGCCGTCGGTGATGGCCGCGGCGATCAGGGTGTCACCCTCTTTGAGCTTCAGGGCAATCAGGCCGCTGGTACGTGGGCGGGCAAACTGCGCCAGCGGGGTCTTCTTGACGGTACCGGAAGCAGTGGCCATGAAGATGTACGCACCGGTCGGCTCGGCAGCCCACTCAGGGGTATCGCCTTCTTCTTCGTCGATTTCGTCGACTTCGACCAGCTCACCCTCAAGCACGGTGTCGTCGCTGTCCTCGAGCTCTTCGTCGGGGTCTGCGTGCTGCTGCAGCGCTTCAAGGTCGATCTGCAGCATGGCGGTGATGCGCTCGCCTTCTTCAAGCGGCAGCAGGTTCACCAGCGGGCGGCCACGGGCAGCGCGGGATGCCTCGGGGATTTCGTAGGTCTTCTTCCAGTACACCTTGCCCTTGCTGGAGAACAGCAACAGGGTGGCGTGGCTGTTGGCGACCAACAGGTGCTCGATGTAGTCCTCGTCCTTGACGCCGGATGCCGACTTGCCTTTACCACCACGGCGCTGGGCCTGGTAGGCGGACAGCGGCTGGGTCTTGGCATAGCCACCATGGGAAATGGTTACCACGCGCTCTTCTTCGGGGATCATGTCGCCGTAGTTGAGGTCGTGGCTGGCATTGAGGATTTCGGTGCGGCGCACATCGCCGTACTCGGCACGAATAGCCTCGAGCTCTTCGCGGATCACTTCCATCAGGCGCGTGGCGCTGCTGAGGATGCGGATCAGCTCGCCGATCTGCGCCAGGATTTCCTGGTACTCGGCCAGCAGTTTTTCGTGCTCAAGGCCGGTCAGGCGGTGCAGACGCAGGTCAAGAATGGCCTGGGCCTGTTCCGGCGACAGGTAATACTTGCCATCACGCAGGCCGTACTGCTCGGGCAGGTCTTCCGGGCGGCACGATTCGGCGCCGGCACGCTCGACCATCACCTGCACGGCGCTGGACTCCCAGGCAGTGCTGACCAGTGCTTCCTTGGCCTCGGACGGCGTCGGCGAAGCCTTGATCATGGCGATGACCGGGTCGATGTTGGACAGCGCAACCGCCTGCCCTTCAAGGATGTGGCCACGCTCGCGCGCCTTGCGCAGTTCGAACACGGTACGCCGGGTGACGACCTCGCGGCGGTGACGCACGAACGCTTCGAGCAGGTCCTTGAGGTTCAGCAGGCGCGGCCGGCCGTCGATCAGGGCAACGATGTTGATGCCGAACACGCTCTGCAACTGGGTTTGCTGGTAGAGATTGTTGAGCACCACCTCCGGCACCTCGCCGCGGCGCAGCTCGATGACCACGCGCATACCGTCCTTGTCGGACTCATCGCGCAGCTCGGTGATGCCTTCGATCTTCTTCTCTTTGACCAGCTCGGCAATCTTTTCGATCAGACGCGCCTTGTTCAGCTGGTACGGCAGCTCGGTGATGACGATCTGCTGGCGGCCACCGACCTTGTCGATGTCTTCGATGCTCGAGCGGGCGCGCATGTAGATGCGGCCACGGCCAGTGCGGTAGGCCTCGATGATGCCTTGGCGGCCGTTGATCTGGCCGGCAGTCGGGAAGTCCGGACCCGGGATGAACTGCATCAGCTCATCGACCGTGATCTCGGCGTTGTCGATCAGCGCCAGGCAGCCGTCGATGACCTCACCCAGGTTGTGCGGCGGGATGTTGGTCGCCATACCCACGGCAATACCGCTGGAACCGTTGACCAGCAGGTTGGGGATACGGGTCGGCATGACCGCAGGGATCTGCTCGGTGCCGTCGTAGTTGGGCACCCAGTCGACCGTTTCCTTATGCAGGTCGGCCAGCAGTTCGTGGGCCAGCTTGGTCATGCGCACTTCGGTGTATCGCATGGCCGCGGCGTTGTCGCCGTCGACCGAACCGAAGTTGCCCTGACCATCGACCAGCAGGTAGCGCAGCGAGAATGGCTGCGCCATGCGCACGATGGTGTCGTACACGGCCGTATCGCCGTGCGGGTGGTACTTACCGATCACATCACCGACCACACGGGCGGATTTCTTGTACGGCTTGTTCCAGTCGTTGCCCAGCTCGCTCATCGCGAACAGCACGCGACGATGCACGGGCTTCAAGCCGTCGCGCGCATCGGGCAGTGCTCGCCCGACAATCACGCTCATCGCGTAGTCGAGGTAAGACTGTCTCAGTTCGTCTTCGATATTGACCGGTAGGATTTCTTTGGCCAGTTCGCCCATGAGAAGCCTGATTCCTTTTTCTGGTGAAACTTCGCTTGATCCCACTTGGGACGAACGAAGCTCGCCGCCGCAGCGTGAAGGGGTGCGACGACATACGACAAATCAATGAGTTGTGCCATGGATCTGCGCAATGAAAGCCGCGATAACGAGCGGCCTTGGAAACTGCCGGATGTTACCACAAAGGCCGCCCGCATGGGAGATATGGCAAGGCGCCGCATCGTGCAATCGGCCCGCTTGGCGCGCCCCCATGGCAAGGGCCGCGCCAGGCCACTGGCAAACGCCGTCAGTGCAGGCGTTTACGGCACATCAGCTGGGCGAGCTTGGCCGCATCCGGGCGCTCGACAATGCCTTTTTCGGTGACGATCACATCAATGAGGTCTGCCGGAGTGACGTCGACAACCGGGTTGTACGCCTCGATATCAGCGGTCACCTGGATGCCCGCAACTTCCAGCAACTCTTCTTCACCGCGCACCTCCAGCGGGATGTCCTCGCCGGTGGCCAGGTTCAGGTCGATGCTGCTGCTCGGCGCCACCACCATGAAACGCAGGCCATGGTGCATGGCAGCGACTGCCATCTGATAAGTGCCGACTTTCGCCGCCACGTCGCCATTGGCTGCGATACAGTCAACGCCGACCACCACCCAGGTAATGCCTTTGGTCTTCATCAGGTGCCCGGCAGCGGCATCGGCGACGATGGCCACCGGCACGCCGTCTGCGGCCAACTCCCAGGCGGTCAGGCGCGAACCCTGCAGCCAGGGGCGCGACTCGCAGGCATAGACCTGCTCGACCATGCCTTCCATGGCGGCGGCGCGGATCACCGCCAGCGCCGTGCCGAAACCACCCGAGCCCAGCGCCCCAGCATTGCCGTGGGTCAACAGTGCCTGTTCGCTGCCTTGATGCTTGCGGATCTGTTCCAGGCCAAACTGCGCCATGGTCAGGTTGGCTTCACGGTCGCTCTGGTGGATGACCACCGCCTCGGCCTCCATGACCGCCAGCAGGTCGTCGCCTGGGCGTACGCGCTGCAAGCGCTCGCGCATGCGGTTCAGCGCCCAGAACAGGTTGGCCGGGGTTGGGCGTGCTTCGCCAAGCAGCAGGAAGTCCTCTTCCAGCGACTCCTCCCAGCCATCGCCCTCGGCCAGGCGCTGACGCAGGGCCAGCACCAGGCCGTAGGCTGCGCATATGCCAATGGCCGAGGCGCCGCGCACGGCCATGTCACCGATGGCCTCGGCCACCTGAGCCACGTCGGTGCAGGCCAGCCAGTGCTGCTCGAGCGGCAGCAGGCGTTGGTCGAGCACATGCAGCGTGCCATCACGCCACTCGATGCTGGTCACCGTCTCCGCTGCCAATAGTTGCTCGCGCATCGCCACTCCCGTCACCCAGCCATCAAAAGCCGGCGATTATAGCGACCCTGCGCCCTGGACGCTCGGGTATACTGCGCGTTTCGCCCAACCGAGCCCGGTAGATGCCACGCACGCCCACCTCCACCTTGCTTGTCGACCTGCTGCTGATACCGCAATGGCTGGTGCCGGTCGAGCCTGCCGGCGTGGTGCTTGAGGGCCACGCAATGGGCATCAGTGATGGCCAGATCGCCTGGCTGGGCCCGCGCGAACGGGCGCCTCAGGCCCAGCAGGTGCGTGAGCTGCCGGGCTGCCTGCTGACCCCGGGCCTGGTCAACGCCCACGGCCACGCCGCCATGAGCCTGTTCCGCGGCCTTGCCGATGATCTGCCACTGATGACCTGGCTCAAAGAGCACATCTGGCCGGCCGAGGCACGCTGGGTCGACGAAACCTTCGTCAGCGACGGCACCGACCTTGCCATTGCCGAGCAGCTCAAGGGCGGCATCACCTGTTTTGCCGACATGTATTTCTTCCCGCGGGTCGCTTGCGAACGCGTGCAGCAAAGCGGCATCCGCGCACAGGTCGCCGCGCCCTTGCTGGACTTCCCCATCCCTGGGGCGGCCAGCGTCGATGAGGGCCTGCACCAGGCTATCGAGCTGTTTGGCGAGCTGCGTGACCACCCACGCATCCGCATGGCCCTTGGCCCGCATGCGCCGTACACGCTCAGCGATGCCAGCCTTGAGAAAATCCGCATCGTCGCCGACCAGCTGGACGCGCCGGTGCATATGCACATCCACGAGACTGCCGGCGAAGTCGAGCAGGCACTTGCCGACAGCGGCGAACGGCCACTGGCCCGCCTCGCCCGCCTTGGCTTGCTCGGCCCCAACCTGCAGGCCGTGCACATGACCCAGGTCAGCGACGATGATCTGGCGCTGCTGGTAGAAAGCAACACCAGCGTGGTCCACTGCCCCGAGAGCAACCTCAAGCTGGCCAGTGGCTTCTGCCCGGTGGAGCGCCTGTGGCAGGCCGGGGTGAACGTGGCGGTCGGCACCGACGGCGCGGCCAGCAACAACGACCTCGACCTGCTCGGCGAAACCCGCACCGCAGCCCTGCTGGCCAAGGCCGTGGCAGGTTCGGCCACCGCACTGGATGCCCACCGCGCCTTGCGCATGGCCACCCTCAACGGCGCCCGGGCGCTGGGGCTTGAAGCAATATGCGGCTCGCTGGAGGTCGGCAAGGCTGCCGACGTGGTGGCGTTTGACTTGTCGGGCCTGCTGCAACAACCGGTGCATGACCCGGTCTCACAATTGATCTACGCGACCGGTCGCGACTGCGTCAAAGACGTCTGGGTCGCCGGCCAGCCCTTGCTGCTGGACCGCCACCTGACGCAAATGGATGAAGCGGCGCTTGCGGCCAATGCCCGCGCCTGGGGCGCGCGCATCGCCGGGCGCCAGGAATGAACAGCCACACGCCTTGGCGTGTGGCTGTGACAGTATTTATAGAAGCTTTCAGAGGACTGTTCAGATGAGCAACGTCGACCACGCCGAAATCGCCAAATTCGAAGCCCTGGCACACCGCTGGTGGGACCGCGAAAGCGAGTTCAAGCCGCTGCACGACATCAACCCGCTGCGGGTCAACTGGATCGATGAGCGGGTCAGCCTGGCTGGCAAGAAGGTGCTGGACGTCGGTTGCGGCGGCGGCATTCTCAGCGAAGCCATGGCCCAGCGCGGCGCCAGCGTCACCGGCATCGACATGGGCGAGGCACCGCTGGCCGTGGCCCGCCTGCACCAGTTGGAGTCGGGCGTCGAGGTCGAGTACCGGCAGATCACCGCCGAAGCCCTGGCCGAGGAAATGCCCGAGCAGTTCGACGTGGTCACCTGCCTTGAAATGCTCGAACACGTCCCCGACCCGTCTTCGGTAATCCGTGCCTGCTACCGCATGGTCAAGCCGGGCGGCCAGGTGTTCTTCTCCACTATCAACCGCAACCCCAAGGCGTACTTGCTGGCCATCATCGGCGCCGAGTACATCCTCAAGATGCTGCCGCGCGGTACCCACGACTTCAAGAAATTCATCCGCCCTTCCGAGCTTGGCGCCTGGAGCCGTGTGGCCGGCCTTGAAGTGAAGGACATCATCGGCTTGACCTACAACCCGCTGACCAAGCACTACAAGCTGAGCAACGACGTTGACGTCAACTACATGATCCAGACCCTGCGCGAGGAATGAGCATGCGCCTTCGAGCAGTACTCTTCGACATGGACGGCACGCTGCTGGACACCGCGCCGGACTTCATCGCCATCTGCCAGGCGATGCTTGCCGAGCGCGGCCTGCCTGCGGTCGATGACGCGCGTATTCGCGGGGTGATTTCCGGTGGCGCCCGCGCCATGGTCGCCGCCACCTTCGACATGGCCCCTGAGGCCGAAGGTTTCGAGGCCCTGCGCCTGGAGTTCCTGGAGCGCTATCAGCGCGACTGCGCGGTACACAGCAAGCTGTTCGACGGTATGGCCGAGCTGCTCGCCGATATCGAGCAAGGCAATATGCTGTGGGGTGTGGTCACCAACAAGCCGCTGCGCTTCGCCGAGCCGATCATGCAGCGCCTGGGCCTGGCCGAGCGCTCGGCGCTGCTGATCTGCCCGGACCACGTGAAGAACAGCAAGCCCGACCCCGAGCCGCTGATCCTGGCCTGCAACACCCTCAAGCTGGACCCGGCCAGCGTCTTGTTCGTCGGCGACGACCTGCGCGATATCGAGTCCGGGCGTGACGCCGGCACCCGCACCGCCGCTGTGCGCTATGGCTATATTCATCCGCAGGACAACCCCAACAACTGGGGGGCAGATGTGGTGGTGGACCACCCGCTGGACCTGCGCAAGGTGATCGACAGCGCGCTGTGCGGCTGCTGAGTTGCAACGGCTGCAGGCGTTAGCCGCAGCCCCCGGAGAAAACAGGGAAATCTCAATGTTCGACTACACCGCCCGCCCCGACCTGCTCAAAGGCCGCATCATCCTGGTCACCGGCGCCGGCCGTGGCATCGGCGCTGCCGCCGCCAAGGCGTATGCCGCACTGGGTGCCACCGTGCTGCTGCTGGGCAAGACCGAAGCCAACCTCAACGAGGTCTACGACCAGATCGAGGCCGCCGGCCATCCACAGCCTGCGGTGATCCCGTTCAACCTGGAAACCGCCCTGCCCCACCAGTACGACGAGTTGGCGGTAATGATCGAGGAGCAGTTCGGGCGCCTCGACGGGCTGCTCAACAATGCCTCGATCATCGGCCCACGCACGCCGACCGAGCAGTTGTCGGGCGATAACTTCATGCGTGTGATGCACGTCAACGTCAATGCCACGTTCATGCTGACCAGCACACTGCTGCCGCTGCTCAAGCTGTCCGAGGATGCTTCGGTGGTGTTCACCTCCAGCAGCGTCGGGCGCAAGGGCCGGGCCTACTGGGGCGCCTACGGCGTATCGAAGTTCGCCACCGAAGGCCTGATGCAGACCTTGGCCGACGAGCTCGAAGGTGTGGCGCCGGTGCGCTCCAACAGCATCAACCCCGGCGCTACCCGCACCGCCATGCGCGCCCAGGCGTACCCGAGCGAGAACCCGCAGAACAACCCGCTGCCTGAAGAAATCATGCCGGTTTACCTGTATTTGATGGGGCCGGACAGCAAAGCAGTGAATGGCCAGGCGCTGAACGCACAGTAAAGTGAGTGATTGCCGGGGCTGCTATGCAGCCCATCGCAGGCCCCGCTCAACCGCACCATTGCTGGTTGGACCCAATCCTGTGGGAAATGATAGAGAGTTGTGGCGAGCGGGCTTGTCCCGCGTTGGGCTGCGCAGCAGCCCT
>NZ_JABWRG010000100.1:0-17597 GCF_014268825.1 Pseudomonas sp. SWRI51
AACGCGGGGCAAGCCCGCTCGCCACAAGGAGATATATCTGGCGGGAACAGGCTTGTACAAAACCATAGAATCTCCCATAGAGACCACGCACAGCCGCGATTTCGAGGTTTGGCTCAGATTCCTGTGGGAGCTGGCGACAGCCTGCGATGAGGCCAGCACAGGTTACTGCCGGGTCAACATGCCCAGGCGCCCTCAGGCGCCGAAAATGCTGCGGATATCCGCAGCCAACTCGCGCACCCGCGCCTCTTCGGTATCCCACGAGCACATGAAGCGCGCGCCGCCGCTGCCAATGAAGGTGTAGAAGCGCCAGCCCTTACTGCGCAGCGCTTCGATGGCCGGCTCCGGCATTTGCAGGAACACCCCGTTGGCCTCGACCGGGAACATCAACTGCACCTCGGGCAGGTCGCTGACCAGCGATGCCAGCAGTTGTGCACAGTGATTGGCGTGGGTGCCATGGCGCAACCAGGCGCCGTCTTCCAGCAGCCCCACCCAGGGCGCTGACAAAAAGCGCATCTTCGACGCCAGTTGCCCGGCCTGCTTGCAGCGGTAGTCGAAGTCTTCGGCCAGTTGGCGGTTGAAGAACAGAATCGCCTCGCCCACAGCCATGCCGTTCTTGGTGCCACCGAAGCACAGCACGTCGACGCCGGCTTTCCAGGTGAGCTCAGCCGGCGAGCAACCGAGGAATGCGCAGGCATTGGTAAAGCGTGCGCCGTCCATGTGCAGGTTCAGGCCCAGCTCCTTGCAGGTGGCGCTGATTGCCTTGAGCTCGTCCGGGCGATACACGGTGCCCACTTCGGTGGCCTGGGTGATGGTGACCACCCGCGGCTTGGGGTAGTGGATGTCCTGGCGCTTGAGCGCCACTTCGCGGATCGATTCGGGGGTGAGCTTGCCATCGGTGCTGGCTGCGGTGAGCAGCTTGGAGCCGTTGGAGAAGAACTCCGGCGCGCCGCATTCGTCGGTCTCGACGTGGGCGGTCTCCGAGCAGATCACGCTGTGGTAGCTCTGGCACAGCGAGGCCAGGGCCAGTGAGTTGGCGGCGGTGCCGTTGAAGGCGAAGAACACCTCGCAGTCGGTTTCGAACAACTTGCGAAAGTATTCGGCGGCGCGTTCGGTCCATCGGTCGTCGCCGTAGGCGCGCTCGTGGCCCTGGTTGGCCTGCTGCATGGCTGCCCACGCCTCCGGGCAGATGCCCGAATAGTTGTCGCTGGCGAATTGCTGGGTGTTATCGGTCATGACGCCTGTCCTTTATACGACGCAGGCAAGCACTCTAAACCATTGATTCGGCGGTTGCCTATACAACCGGTGGATGGGGACTGCTGGGCAGTCCATCGCAGGCTGTCGCCAGCTCCCACAGGTATCACGCCCAACTGGTTTTGCTCAGCACCTGTGGGCGCTGGCGACAGCCTGCGATGGGGCGCACAGCGCCCCGCTCTTTGCAGGCACCAGGGCCAATGTCGTAAACGCGCCATTGCAAGGCGCGCGCAGGCATCTGTGCCCACCGGCCGAGTCATACCATCGCTGCAAAGGGTCACAGATCCCTCTCCAACAAGAACTGATCGCTGCCGGGAGATACACGATGTTCAGCAAGCAAGACCAGATCCAGGGTTACGACGACGCACTGCTGGCGGCGATGAATGCCGAGGAACAACGCCAGGAAGATCACATCGAGCTGATCGCCTCGGAAAACTACACCAGCAAGCGCGTGATGCAGGCCCAAGGCAGCGGCCTCACCAACAAATACGCCGAAGGCTACCCAGGCAAGCGCTACTACGGCGGCTGCGAGCACGTCGACAAGGTCGAGGCGCTGGCCATCGAGCGTGCCAAGCAGTTGTTCGGCGCCGACTACGCCAACGTTCAGCCGCACTCCGGCTCCTCCGCCAACAGCGCGGTGTACCTGGCCTTGCTGCAGGCCGGCGACACCATCCTGGGCATGAGCCTGGCCCACGGCGGCCACCTGACCCACGGCGCCAAGGTGTCGTCCTCGGGCAAGCTGTACAACGCTGTGCAGTACGGCATCAACACCGATACCGGCCTGATCGACTACGACGAAGTCGAGCGCCTGGCCGTCGAGCACAAGCCGAAGATGATCGTTGCCGGCTTCTCGGCGTATTCCAAGACCCTCGACTTCCCGCGCTTTCGCCAGATCGCCGACAAGGTCGGCGCCCTGCTGTTCGTCGACATGGCCCACGTGGCCGGCCTGGTTGCCGCGGGCCTCTACCCCAACCCGATCCCGTTTGCCGATGTGGTCACCACTACCACCCACAAGACCCTGCGCGGCCCGCGTGGCGGCCTGATCCTGGCCAAGGCCAACGAAGAAATCGAGAAAAAGCTCAACGCGGCGGTATTCCCAGGCGCCCAGGGCGGCCCGCTGATGCATGTCATCGCCGGCAAGGCGGTGTGCTTCAAGGAAGCCCAGGAGCCAGGCTTCAAGGCCTACCAGAAGCAGGTCATCGAAAACGCCCAGGCCATGGCCAAGGTGTTCATCGACCGTGGCTATGACGTGGTGTCCGGCGGTACCGACAACCACCTGTTCCTGGTCAGCCTGATCCGCCAGGGCCTCACCGGTAAAGACGCTGACGCCGCCCTGGGCCGCGCGCACATTACCGTCAACAAGAACGCCGTGCCCAACGACCCGCAGTCGCCCTTCGTTACCTCGGGCCTGCGCATCGGCACCCCGGCTGTCACCACCCGTGGTTTCAAGGTTGCCCAGTGCGTCGCGCTGGCCGGCTGGATCTGCGATGTGCTGGACAACCTGGGCGATGCGGACGTTGAAGCCGATGTTGCCAAGAACGTCGCCGCCCTGTGCGCCGACTTCCCGGTCTACCGCTGAGTGGAGCAAAACACCATGCAACGCTATTCGGGCTTCGGCCTTTTCAAGCACTCCCTCAGCCACCACGAGAACTGGCAGCGCATGTGGCGCACGCCGACCCCTAAAAAGGTCTACGACGTGATTATCGTCGGCGGTGGCGGCCACGGCCTGGCGACGGCTTACTACCTGGCCAAGGAACACGGCATCACCAATGTCGCGGTGATCGAGAAGGGTTACCTGGGCGGCGGCAATACCGCCCGTAACACCACCATCGTGCGTTCCAACTACCTGTGGGACGAGTCGGCGCACCTGTACGAGCACGCCATGAAGCTGTGGGAGGGCCTGTCCCAGGACCTCAACTACAACGTGATGTTCTCCCAACGCGGCGTCTACAACCTGTGCCACACCCTGCAGGACATCCGTGATTCGGAGCGCCGGGTTTCGGCCAACCGCCTCAACGGCGTAGATGGCGAATTGCTTAACACCGCCCAGGTGGCGGCCGAGATTCCGTACCTGGACTGCTCCAAGAACACCCGCTACCCGATCCTCGGCGCCACCGTACAACGCCGTGGCGGCGTGGCCCGTCACGACGCCGTGGCCTGGGGCTTTGCCCGGGCCGCAGACGCCTTGGGCGTGGACTTGATCCAGCAGACCGAAGTGACCGGGTTCCGCAAGGAAAACGGCGCGGTGATTGGCGTCGAGACCAACAAGGGGTTCATCGGCGCCAAGCGCGTCGGCGTGGTCACTGCCGGTAACTCCGGGCACATGGCCAAGCTTGCCGGCTTCCGCCTGCCGCTTGAGTCGCACCCGTTGCAGGCGCTGGTTTCCGAGCCGATCAAGCCGATCATCGACAGCGTGATCATGTCCAACGCCGTGCACGGCTACATCAGCCAGTCCGACAAGGGCGACCTGGTGATCGGCGCCGGTATCGACGGCTGGGTCGGCTACGGCCAGCGCGGTTCGTACCCGGTCATCGAGCACACCCTGCAAGCCATCGTCGAGATGTTCCCCAACCTCTCGCGGGTGCGCATGAACCGCCAATGGGGCGGGATCGTCGACACCTCGCCGGACGCCTGCCCGATCATCTCCAAGACCCCGGTGAAGAACCTGTTCTTCAACTGCGGCTGGGGTACCGGCGGCTTCAAGGCGACTCCGGGCTCGGGCAACGTGTTTGCCGCAAGCCTTGCCAAAGGCGAGATGCACCCGCTGGCCGCGCCGTTCTCCATGGACCGCTTCTACAACGGCGCACTGATCGACGAACACGGCGCTGCTGCCGTCGCCCACTGACCCGGAGACAACCGTCATGTTGCACATTTTCTGTCCCCACTGCGGCGAGTTGCGCTCCGAGGAAGAATTCCACGCTTCGGGCCAGTCGCATATCGCGCGCCCGCTGGACCCGGCTTCCTGCTCCGACCAGGAGTGGGGCGAGTACATGTTCTTCCGTGATAACCCGCGTGGTATCCACCACGAACTGTGGGACCACGTCGCCGGCTGCCGCCAGTACTTCAACGTCACCCGCGACACCGTGACCTACGAAATTCTGGAAACCTACAAGATCGGCGAGAAGCCTCAAGTCACCGCTGCCGGCAAGCAAGAAGCCGCGCCTGTGATCGCCAAGGGCCAAGGGGAAAAAGTATGAGCCAGACCTATCGCCTCGCCAGCGGCGGCCGTATCGACCGCAGCAAGGTGCTGAACTTCAGCTTCAACGGCAAGACCTACCAAGGCTATGCCGGCGACACCCTGGCCGCCGCGCTGCTGGCCAACGGTGTGGATATCGTTGGGCGCAGCTTCAAGTACTCGCGCCCACGCGGCATCATTGCCGCAGGTACCGAAGAGCCGAACGCCATCCTGCAGATCGGTTCCAGCGAAGCCACCCAGATCCCTAACGTGCGTGCCACCCAGCAGGCGCTGTATTCGGGCCTGGTAGCCACCAGCACCAACGGCTGGCCGAACGTCAACACCGACGTCATGGGCATCCTGGGCAAGGTGGGCGGCAGCATGATGCCGCCGGGCTTCTACTACAAAACCTTCATGTACCCCAAATCGTTCTGGATGACCTACGAGAAGTACATCCGTAAGGCAGCCGGCCTTGGCCGTGCACCGCTGCAGAACGACCCGGACAGCTACGACTACATGAACCAGCACTGCGACGTGCTGATCGTCGGCGCCGGCCCTGCTGGCCTGGCCGCGGCCCTGGCGGCTGCGCGCAGCGGTGCCCGGGTGATTCTGGCCGATGAACAGGAAGAGTTCGGCGGCACCTTGCTCGACACCCGCGAAACCCTCGACGGCAAGCCTGCCGCTGAGTGGGTTGCCGCGGTGGTTGCCGAACTCGAAGCGCTGCCAGACGTCACCCTGCTGCCACGGGCCACCGTCAACGGCTACCACGACCACAACTTCCTGACCATCCACGAGCGCCTCACCGACCACCTCGGCGACCGCGCCCCGATTGGCCAGGTGCGCCAGCGTGTGCACCGTGTGCGGGCCAACCGCGTGGTGCTGGCCGCCGGCGCCCACGAGCGCCCGCTGGTGTACGGCAACAACGACCTGCCGGGCAACATGCTGGCCGGCGCCGTTTCCACCTACGTGCGCCGTTATGGCGTGGCGCCGGGCCGCAAGCTGGTGCTGTCGACCAACAACGACCATGCCTACCGTGCAGCCCTGGATTGGCATGATGCCGGCCTGCAAGTGGTGGCCATCGCCGATGCCCGACACAACCCGCGCGGTTCGCTGGTTGAGGAAGCCCGCGCCAAAGGTATCCGTATCCTGACCTCCAGCGCTGTGATCGAGTCGCGCGGCAGCAAGCACGTTACCGGTGTCCGCGTTGCCGCCATCGACACGCAAGCGCACAAAGTCACCAGCCCCGGCGAATGGCTGGACTGCGACCTGGTGGCGACTTCCGGTGGCTATAGCCCGGTGGTCCACCTGGCTTCGCACCTGGGCGGCCGCCCGGTGTGGCGTGAAGACATCCTCGGCTTCGTACCGGGCGATGCGCCGCAAAAACGTGTGTGTGTCGGCGGTATCAATGGCGTTTATCCACTGGCCGATGCCATTGCCGATGGTTTTGAAGGCGGCGCTCGCGCGGCCACCGAAGCAGGCTTCAAGGCCAGCGTCGGCAACGTGCCGAAAACCCTGGCGCGCAAGGAAGAGGCCACCCTGGCATTGTTCCAGGTCCCGCACGACAAAGGCACTGCCCGTGCGCCCAAACAGTTCGTCGACCAGCAGAACGACGTCACCGCCGCCGCCATCGAGCTGGCGACCCGCGAGGGCTTCGAATCGGTCGAGCACGTCAAACGCTACACCGCGCTGGGTTTTGGCACCGACCAGGGCAAACTGGGCAATATCAACGGCCTGGCCATTGCCGCCCGTTCGCTGGGCATCGGCATCCCGCAGATGGGCACCACCATGTTCCGCCCCAACTACACGCCGGTGACCTTCGGCGCGGTCGCGGGCCGTCACTGTGGCCACCTGTTCGAGCCGGTGCGGTTTACCGCCCTGCATGCCTGGCACGTGAAGAACGGCGCCGAGTTCGAGGACGTCGGCCAGTGGAAGCGCCCGTGGTACTTCCCTAAAGCCGGTGAAGATATCCACGCCGCCGTTGCCCGCGAGTGCAAGGCCGTGCGTGACAGCGTCGGCCTGCTCGACGCCTCGACCTTGGGCAAGATCGACATCCAGGGCCCGGATGCCCGTGAATTCCTCAACCGCATCTACACCAACGCCTGGACCAAGCTCGATGTGGGCAAGGCGCGCTACGGCCTGATGTGCAAGGAAGATGGCATGGTCTTCGACGACG
This sequence comes from Pseudomonas sp. SWRI51, assembly GCF_014268825.1. Classification (NCBI taxonomy): domain Bacteria; kingdom Pseudomonadati; phylum Pseudomonadota; class Gammaproteobacteria; order Pseudomonadales; family Pseudomonadaceae; genus Pseudomonas; species Pseudomonas sp. SWRI51. The sequence continues at coordinate 6,600 of NZ_JABWRG010000100.1, forward strand.
GGGTCACTGCCTGCGTCGCCGACAACCACTTCATCATGACCACCACCACCGGCGGCGCGGCCCGCGTACTGCAGTGGATGGAGCTGTACCTGCAAACCGAATGGCCGGAGCTGAAGGTGTACTTCACCTCGGTGACCGACCACTGGGCGACCATGACCTTGTCTGGCCCGAACAGCCGCAAGCTGCTCAGCGAACTGACCGACATCGACATGGACAAGGAAGCCTTCCCGTTCATGACCTGGAAGGAAGGCAAGGTCGGCGGCGTGCCGGCCCGGGTGTTCCGCATCTCGTTCACCGGCGAGCTGTCGTACGAAGTCAACGTGCAGGCCAACTACGCCATGGGCGTGCTGGAACAGATCGTCGAGGCCGGCAAGAAGTACAACCTGACCCCGTACGGCACCGAGACCATGCACGTACTGCGCGCCGAGAAGGGCTTCATCATCGTTGGCCAGGACACCGACGGTTCGATGACCGCCGATGACCTCAACATGAGCTGGTGTGTGGGCCGCAACAAACCGTACTCGTGGATTGGCCTGCGTGGCATGAACCGTGAGGACGTGGTGCGCGAGAACCGCAAGCAGCTGGTCGGCCTCAAGCCTGTGGACCCGAACGTGTGGCTGCCCGAAGGCGCCCAGTTGGTGTTCGACCCCAAGCAGCCGATCCCGATGGACATGGTTGGCCACGTCACCTCCAGCTACGCCTCCAACTCCCTGGGCTATTCGTTCGCCATGGGTGTGGTCAAGGGCGGCCTGAAGCGCATGGGCGAGCGGGTGTATTCGCCGCAGGCCGATGGCAGCGTGATCGAGGCAGAAATCGTGTCTTCGGTGTTCTTCGATCCAAAGGGTGAGCGGCAGAACGTCTAAGGCCCCGGCTGGTGACAGCGGACACTGTGGGAGCGGGCTTGCCCCGCGATGCAATGGAGGCCTCGACGCCCCCATCGCGGGGCAAGCCCGCTCCCACGGTGCCGATGTCGATCTGACCCACAAGAATTCAAGGCAGGTAACAAATGAGCGCTATCAACGTCTACCAGCAAAACCCCGGCGCCGACGCCAAGGCCCAGTCGCCACTGCACCACGCCGACCTGGCCAGCCTGGTCGGCAAAGGCCGCAACAACGCAGGCGTGACCCTGCGTGAAAAGAAATTCCTCGGCCACCTGACCCTGCGTGGTGATGGCCATGACCAGGCCTTCGCCGGCGGCGTGCACAAGGCCCTGGGCCTTGAGCTGCCGGTGGCGCTGACCGTGGTTGCCAACGGCGACACGTCGTTGCAATGGGTCGGCCCCGATGAGTGGCTGCTGATTGTGCCCGGCGGGCAGGAGTTCGCGGTCGAGCAGAAACTGCGCGAGGCCCTTGACGGCCAGCACATTCAGATCGTCAACGTCAGTGGCGGGCAGAGCTTGCTGGAACTGCGCGGCCCGAACGTGCGCGAAGTGCTGATGAAATCCACCAGCTATGATGTTCACCCAAACAACTTCCCGGTGGGCAAGGCGGTGGGCACGGTGTTCGCCAAGTCGCAACTGGTGATCCGCCGCACCGGCGAAGACACCTGGGAACTGGTGGTGCGCCGCAGCTTCTCCGACTACTGGTGGCTGTGGTTGCAGGACGCCTCGGCCGAGTACGGCCTGGCCATCGAAGCCTAAGGAGTACACAGCATGAGTCGGGCACCGGACACCTGGATTCTCACTGCCGACTGCCCGAGCATGCTCGGCACCGTCGATGTGGTGACGCGTCACCTCTATGAGCAGCGCTGCTACGTCACCGAGCACCACTCCTTCGACGACCGGCTGTCGGGGCGGTTTTTCATTCGCGTGGAATTCCGCGCCCCGGACGGTTTCGACGAACATGCGTTTCGCGCAGGCCTTGCCGAGCGCAGTGAAGCGTTCGGCATGGCGTTCGAGCTGATCGCGCCCAATCACCGCCCCAAGGTGGTGATCATGGTGTCCAAGGCCGACCATTGCCTGAACGATTTGCTGTATCGCCAGCGCATCGGCCAGTTGGGCATGGACGTGGTGGCGGTGGTATCCAACCACCCCGACCTTGAGCCCTTGGCGCACTGGCACAAGATTCCCTACTACCACTTCGCCCTCGACCCCAATGACAAACCGGCGCAGGAGCGCAAGGTGTTGCAGGTCATCGAGGAGACCGGTGCGGAGCTGGTGATCCTTGCCCGCTACATGCAGGTGCTGTCGCCGGAGCTGTGTCGCCAGCTCGATGGCCGGGCAATCAACATTCACCACTCGCTGCTGCCCGGCTTCAAGGGCGCCAAGCCTTACCACCAGGCCTACAACAAGGGTGTGAAGATGGTCGGTGCCACCGCGCACTACATCAACAACGACCTCGACGAAGGCCCGATCATCGCCCAGGGCGTCGAGGTGGTGGACCATAGCCACTACCCCGAAGACCTGATTGCCAAGGGGCGCGATATCGAATGCCTGACCCTGGCGCGGGCGGTGGGGTATCACATTGAGAAGCGGGTGTTCTTGAACGCCAATCGGACGGTTGTTCTTTGAAATTGGGGGCGCGAGCAGATCCGGTTAATGGAGTCCTGTTTTGCGCTGTCACGTTATCACGGCCCAGCGTGAATTATTGGGACGGGTCCCGTATACGGCTCGTGCCTCGAGACAATGTGTTGGCGGCCGGGTTGAACAGATTTAGATAAGCAGTCAGCTCAGGGTTCTGGTTTTTCATGATCTGGCTATGCACTCTTTCACGTGCCTCCTCTTTACGGATGCCGAGCCCCGGGTTTTCAATGACTGAGGCGAGGTCTTCGAATTGAGGTGACGCCATGAAAACGTCAAGGTTTCTTGAAGAGCGTTTTGCGATCCATGGTTCTAGTGCTGGGTCGGCCTTGCTCAAATTGTTGAGGGCTCCGTCCGGCAGGTAGTCCAGTACCTTGTCGAGCAAGTGGTCGTCGTGCAAGGCCATTTCTCTGGGGACATTTATCTTGATGGGCGAGCGCGCTCGTACTAGAGAAGGACGGAATTGCGTCCTGTAGCCATGGGTTCGCGTTTTGAATCCAATAACGTGGCCTGAAGGATCATCACGATTGACAGGGTCACAGCCACAGTAGGCGTAAGTATTTATGCCACCCGCATCAAAAGGGCTCCAACTGTCCGGCGCGTTGAATCGCCTCAGCGCGGGCATGTACAGCCTGTAGCCATTTCCCAATAAGTAACCTGCCGTCAGGGCGTCGATGCATTCGCCGTTGAACCCTGCCAGCGTGCGCGTCGAAGGCTGTGACGCGGCATGCCCATAGGCTGTGAAGCAATGGTTTTCACCCTCGCCGCTGCCGGGCTGCACATGCAGGACGGAGCCGTTATGGTCGTTTTCCAGAAGGGCTGTGGCCTGCCTGGCACCGGCCGCCAGCTCGGCCAGGAGCATATTGGCGGCGCGTAGGAGTACATGGTGTTGGTCCTGCTGCCTTACAGTTACCGGAATACCATTCTGGTAGAAAACTTGTGTGATGCACGCTTGCGCTTTCACCAGAGGCTCCTGATTGTTGCCGCGGCGCTTTGCGGTCTTGGTCGGATGGTACATGCACGCCTGGCCAGTGGGTACTGATAGAAATGCTAGTCAGCCAGCCTCGTGTCCCCGCTCTCTGCGCCAGCGCGGCGCGCCGCAAACAGGCATCCCCCTGTCGCAACCAGTCACTGCCCCGTCCCCCATCAAGCCCACAATTCCCTTATCCAGTAACACATGCCGCCCATGGATGGCGGCGGGTTCAACCAACGCTGCATAAATACAAATCAAGCGAGGTAAGAGCATGTCTGGTAATCGTGGAGTGGTGTATCGCGGCGCTGGCAAGGTCGAGGTACAGAATATCGACTACCCCAAGATGCAGGACCCGCGCGGCAAGAAGATCGAGCACGGCGTGATCCTCAAGGTGGTTTCCACCAACATTTGCGGCTCCGACCAGCACATGGTCCGCGGCCGTACCACTGCCCAAGTCGGCCTGGTGCTGGGCCACGAAATCACCGGTGAAGTCATCGAGCTTGGCCGCGACGTCGAGCGTTTGAAAATCGGCGACCTGGTGTCGGTGCCATTCAACGTCGCCTGTGGCCGCTGCCGCTCCTGCAAAGAAATGCACACCGGCGTTTGCCTGACAGTCAACCCGGCCCGCGCCGGTGGCGCCTACGGCTACGTCGACATGGGCGACTGGACCGGCGGGCAGGCCGAATACGTGCTGGTACCGTATGCCGACTTCAACCTGCTGAAACTGCCTGACCGCGACAAGGCCATGGAGAAAATCCGCGACCTGACCTGCCTGTCAGACATCCTGCCCACCGGTTACCACGGCGCAGTTACCGCAGGCGTCGGCCCTGGCAGCACCGTCTATGTAGCCGGTGCCGGCCCCGTCGGCCTGGCCGCTGCCGCCTCGGCGCGCCTGCTGGGTGCGGCCTGCGTGATCGTCGGCGACCTCAACCCGCTGCGCCTGGCCCACGCCAAGTCCCAGGGCTTCGAGGTGGTCGACCTGTCCAAGGACACCCCGCTGCACGAGCAGATCATCGACATTCTGGGCGAGCCAGAAGTGGACTGCGCCGTTGACGCCGTCGGCTTCGAAGCCCGCGGCCACGGCCATGAAGGCGCCAAGCACGAGGCACCCGCCACTGTGCTGAACTCGCTGATGCAGGTGACCCGCGTAGCCGGCAACATCGGTATTCCGGGCCTGTATGTGACCGAAGACCCAGGCGCGGTAGATGCCGCTGCCAAAATCGGCGCACTGAGCATCCGCTTTGGCCTGGGCTGGGCCAAATCGCACAGCTTCCACACCGGCCAGACCCCAACCATGAAGTACAACCGCCAGCTGATGCAGGCGATCATGTGGGACCGCATCAACATTGCCGAAGTGGTGGGCGTGCAGGTGATCAGCCTGGATCAGGCGCCGGAAGGCTACGGCGAGTTCGATGCCGGCGTGCCGAAGAAGTTTGTGATTGATCCGCACAAGACGTTTAGTGCGGCGTGATGTGAAGTAATAAAGCCCCTCTGTTGAGGGGCTTTATTATCGGGCCTATCGATTATTGGGGCTATAGGGCGGAGGTGGTACCGGGTCAGTCCTGCTCCTAATAATGGCTGCCTTATCTTTTGCAATTTTCGAAGCATTGAGACGCTCGTTTAGTTCTGCTATTTCTGATTTGCTGATTTTTTTTCCTTTATGATCCTTTATCAGGATTTTGAGTATAGATCTATTGTTGGATATTTGCTGTTGGTGTAGTTCTTTTTGATTTGCGTCTAGATCTTTCTGTAGAAGGTCTTTTGCTTTAGTGATGGTTGTTTCATTGGCCCCGGGTTGTTCTGTATAAGACGGCAAGGCGCGAGAGTTTGGGCTATTTTGGCCTGTTGCTATTTTTTGCTCGGCCGTCGGGCCAACAGTGGGTGAAACCTTGGAGGAGCCAGGCCTGCGGAAATGTAAAGCGTTTCCTATTCCTTTGAATAGGCTAGTAAACCAGTTCTGCCCAGAGGGATCTATGCGGTTCACAGGGTCGCCGCCGCAATAGGCATATGCATTTATTCCGCCTTCAGCAAAAGGGCTGACACTGTCGGGTGACACAAAGCGCATGAGTGCTGGGTGATAGCTACGGTGGTAACCAGTACCCAGCAAGTAGTAATGCGACAGAGCTTCTAAATACTCACCCGTGAAGCCTGTGAGATTTTTCTCGGAATTTAACGTTGGATCGTGTCCGTATGGCGTGAACCTGTGGCGTTCATCGTCGGTATCTGCCTGCACAGTAAGGACCGACCCTTGTTGGTCCGTAGCTAATAAATTCGCCCCGCCGGCATCTGTAGTCTGTTGCTCGGCCAGCAACATATCGCGAGTGCGAACGATGGAGCGCCGCTGCAGGCCTTGGATGACAGTGCCCAAATTTTTGCCCTTGTAAAAGAAGAGCATATTATTCGACTGCCCTTTCATGGGAGTCTCCTTCTGCAGTGGGTGAGCGGCGTTACAAGAGGATATTGAACAGGGAACAGGCTTGCGGCTACTGACAAAAATGCTAGGTAGGCGTGGTCGCGATGCAAGCCCGCTGTCGCGCTGGCACCGCCGACCACCGGCCTGGAACAAAGGTCCGGCCCCTCAGTCGAATGCCTCGTTTCCCGGCCATTCCGGCCGTTGAGGTCCTTCCCGATGAAAGCATTCACCCTGGCGACCCTGATGACCCTGGCCGCAAGCCCAGTGTTCGCCTTCAACCTGAGCGATGTCGCCAATGCGGTGTCGGCGACGCAAAACCACAATCAGGGCGCCCAGGTGCAGGCCCCGGCGGCCCAGGCCAACCTGCTCAACACGCTGGGCAGCGAGCTGAAAATCACCCCCGAACAAGCTATCGGCGGTGCCGGGGCCATGCTGGGGCTGGCGCGCAACAACCTCAGCGGCGACGAGTATGCTCAACTGACCAAGGCGGTACCGGGGCTGGACCTGCTCTCCGGCGCCAACGCACTGGGCGGGCTGGGGCAGTTGCTGGGCGATGACAAGAGCGCGTCGCTGTTGGGCAACGCGCTGGGAAGTGAAGTGGAAGACCGCAGCGACCTCGACAGTGCCTTCAAGGCACTGGGCATGGACACTGGCATGATCGGGCAGTTTGCGCCGTTGATTCTTCAGTATCTGGGGCAGCAGGGGGTCGCAGCGTCGTTGTTGCAGAACCTTGGGAGCCTGTGGACCGTTCCAGCGCCATCAGCTCAGCCGTCGGTCTGAACTGCTGTGGGATCCATGGTTTTGTGCAGCCGGTCTGGCCTCATCGCAGGCTGTCGCCAGCTCCCACAGGAACCCAGGCCAGCCCTTGATAGTGTGGTCGTGCGCGGTCTTTGTGGGAGCTGGCGCTAGCCTGCGATGAGGCCGGCGCAGGGTTGCAGATAACCGATGTGAGCGGGCCCCGCCAGAGGTGCGCACGCGTTGGCTGATATGCCGCTATCGCGGGGCAAGCCCGCTCCCACGTTGCTCGGCACGCAATTGGTCGATCCGCTGATCCTTCTGCGCCCACAGTTCGTTCACCCAGGCCTGCAGCGTCTGGCGAAACGCCGGGTCGTTCTCGTAATCACCGCTGCACAGCGCAGGCTCAAGCTCGCGCACGCGGATGTCAATGATCACCCGGCTGATACTGCCGTCGAGCAGTGCCCAGAACCCCGGCGCCTGGTTGCCGGGGTAGACGATGGTGACGTCCAGCAACGCATCGAGCTGCTCGCCCAGTGCTGCCAGCACAAAGGCCACGCCACCGGCCTTGGGCTTGAGCAGGTTACGGTAGGGCGACTGCTGCTGGGCGCGTTTGGCCTCTGTGAAACGGGTGCCTTCGAGATAGTTGACCACGGTGACCGGCTGGCGCTTGAACAGCTCGCAGGCCGCTTTGGTGATTTCCAGGTCCTTGCCTTTGAGCTCGGGGTGCTTCTCAAGAAACGCCTTGCTGTAGCGCTTCATGAACGGGTAGTCCAGGCCCCACCAGGCCAGGCCCAGCAGCGGTACCCAGATCAGCTCTTTCTTGAGGAAGAACTTGAAGAACGGCACCCGGCGGTTGAGGCTTTCGATCAGCGCAGGAATGTCCACCCAGCTCTGGTGGTTGCTGACGCACAGGTACGAGGTGTGCTTGCCCAGGTTTTCGGCGCCGCGAATGTCCCATTGCGTGGGGATGCACAGGGCGAAGATGGCCTTGTCGACTTCCGACCAGGCTTCGGCGATCCACATGACCGCCGCCGAGGCCTGGTCGCGCCAGCGGCCGGGCAGCACCAGCTTGAGCAGGGCGAAGGCCAGCAGCGGGCCGATCATCACCAACGTGTTGAGCAGCAGCAGGGTCAAGGTAAGGATGCCGGTCAGCAGGCGACGCATAGGGAAACTCTTGTTGTGTGAAAGATACAGGTGGCAATGATAAGCACGCCGGTGGCCTACGCCAAACGTCCAGTGCCCGCTGGATGGGACAAATGTTTCACATTGTGTTGTTTAACCTGTGACAACGAACCTATGCTGCCCGCGCAGTCTAAGCACTGACTCTTTTCAAGGACGCCTGCCCCGTGAAACCTCTGCTAGCCCTGTTGTCCCTTCTGGCGCTGCCGGTCATGGCCGCCGACCCAACCCTGTATGGCCGTTACGAGCGCATCAAGCTGCCGGAGCTTGGCGAGACGCTCAAGGCCAAGATGGACACCGGCGCCTACACCGCTTCGCTGTCGGCCAAGGACATCGAGCTGTTCAAGCGCGATGGCGAGGAGTGGGTGCGCTTTCGTCTGGCGACCAAGGACGCCGATGGCAAGGTCTACGAGCACCAGGTGTCGCGTATCAGCAAAATCAAGAACCGCGCCGAAGAGGACGAGGAGGGCGATGCGCCCGAGCTTTCGCACCGCCCGGTAGTGGACCTGGAGCTGTGCCTGGGTGATGTGAAACGCACCGTGGAGGTCAACCTGGTTGACCGCAGCAGCTTCAATTACCCGCTGCTGGTGGGTTCCAAGGCGTTGAAAGAATTCAAGGCCGCTGTGGACCCCGCGCAGAAGTACACCGCGGGCAAGCCGGGCTGCTGATTGCGCTTGGCTTGAGATTGTCGGGGGCGCTTTGCGCCCGTTCGCGGCACAAGGCCGCTCCTACGGGGAAGCGCATTCCTCTGTAGGAGCGGCCTTGTGCCGCGAACGGGCTGCGCAGCAGCCTCGGGGCCAGACCTGCAGCAAAATTTGCACAGCCCAGCTCACTTGCTTCAAAGTCCAGCCTTTGCCCCAGCAAGGCCGGACGCCATGCCCCACATTCTCATCGTCGAAGACGAATCTTCCATCGCCGACACGCTGGTCTATGCCCTGCAGGCCGACGGCCACAGCACCGAATGGGTGAGCCTGGGCAGCGCTGCCGTCGAGCAGCAGCGCCTGCGCCCGGCAGACCTCGTCATCCTCGATATCGGTCTGCCCGATATCAGCGGTTTCGAAACCTGCCGCCAGTTGCGCCGCTTCAGCGAGGTGCCGGTGATGTTCCTCAGCGCCCGCGACGCTGAAATCGACCGGGTGCTGGGGCTGGAAATCGGCGCCGACGACTATGTCGTCAAACCCTTCAGCCCGCGTGAAGTGGCCGCTCGGGTGCGCGCCATCCTCAAGCGCATGGCGCCGCGGCTCGAACCTGTGGCTGAAAGCACGCCGTTCCAGCTCGACACCCTGGCCATGCGCATCACCTACCGGGGCCAGCCGCTTAACCTGACCCGCCACGAATTCCGCCTGCTGCAATGCCTGCTGGAGCAGCCGCGCCGGGTATTCAGCCGCGAGCAGTTGCTCGATGGCCTGGGCGTGGCCTCGGACGTGGGCTACGAGCGCACCATCGACAGCCATATCAAGAGCCTGCGCGCCAAGCTGCGCCTGATTGCCGCCGATGCCGAGCCCATCCAGACCCACCGCGGCCTTGGCTATAGCTACAGCCCGGAACACGCCTGATGCGCTTAGGCATTCGCATCTTCCTGGTGTACTTCCTGTTTGTCGGATTGGCAGGTTACTTTTTGCTCAATACCGTGCGCGAACAGATCCGCCCGGTGGTGCGCCAGTCCTCCGAAGAAACCCTGGTCGACACCGCCAACCTGCTGGCCGAGATTCTGCATGACGACGTCAAGGCCGGCACCCTGGGGCAAAGCCAGTTGCCGCGCGTGCTCAAGGCCTACGGCCTGCGCAGCCCCGGCGCGCAGATCTGGGGCCTGGCCAAGCACCAGGTCAGCCACCGCATCTATGTCACCGACGCCAATGGCATCGTGCTGCTCGACTCCAACGGCGAGGCGGTCGGTAAGGATTATTCGCGGTGGAATGACGTCTACCTGACCCTGCGCGGCCAATACGGCGCGCGCTCCACCCGCAGCGTTGCCGACGACGAGAGCACCTCGGTGATGCACGTGGCAGCGCCGATCACCGATGACGGCAAGATCATTGGTGTTGTGACCGTGGCCAAGCCCAACAGCTCGCTGCAGCCCTATATCGACCGCTCCGAGCAACGCCTGCTGAACCTTGGTCTGGGTTTGATCGGCATGGGCCTGTTGATCGGCGCCGCATTGTCCTGGTGGCTGGTGCGCTCGCTGCGGCGCCTGGCGCGCTATGCCCAGGCGGTCAGCGAAGGTGAGCGGGCGGCAGTGCCCTATTACAAAGGTGGCGAGCTTGCGCACTTGGCCAACGCCGTTGAACGCATGCGTACCCAGCTTGAAGGCAAAGCCTATGTCGAGCGCTACGTGCACACGCTCACCCACGAGCTGAAGAGCCCACTGGCGGCGATTCGCGGCGCCTCCGAGCTGCTGCAAGGGGACATGCCGGCCGAACAGCGGGCGCGTTTTGCCGGCAATATCGAGCGCGAGAGCGAGCGCTTGCAGCAGATGATCGAGCGTCTGCTCAACCTGGCCAGGGTCGAACAGATGCAGGCGCTGGAAGATGAGCAGCAGGTGGCGCTGGCGGTGCTGGCAGATGAGTTATTGGCCGCCCACGGGGCGCGTATCGACACTGCCGGGGTGCGGGTCAGCCAGCAGGTGCCAGCAGGCACGCAACTGCTGTGCGACCCGTTTTTGATGCGCCAGGCGCTGGCCAACCTGCTCGACAATGCGTTGGACTTCACCCCGCCGGCAGGGGCGCTGCGCGTTGTACTGGAGCCTGCCGGGGAACGGGTGGCCTTGAGTGTGTACAACGAGGGGCCGGCGATCCCGGACTATGCGCTGGCGCGGGTGAGCGAGCGCTTCTATTCGCTGCCAAGGCCCGGCACCGGGCGCAAGAGCACCGGGCTTGGGCTGAACTTTGTCGCCGAGGTGATGCAGTTGCACGGCGGGGCGCTGGCGGTGGAAAACGTCGAAGGCGGGGTGCGCGTACGCCTGTGGTTGCCTGCGCGGCGGCTGAGCTAGCCGGTTCTGGCCCTATCGCAGGCTAGCGCCAGCTCCTACAAAGACCGCGTCCCGCCTCAGCACAGTGGTCTGGCCCTGATCCCTGTGGGAGATTCAATGGTTTTGTACAAACCTGTTCCCGCCAGACATATCTCCTTGTGGCGAGCTCCCTTGTGGCGAGCGGGCTTGTCCCGCGTTGGGCTGCGCAG
>NZ_JABWRG010000101.1:0-17587 GCF_014268825.1 Pseudomonas sp. SWRI51
GATCCTGGGGCTGCTTCGCAGCCCTTTCGCGACACAAGGCCGCTCCTACACTGACCGCGTAGACGGCATCGATATGGGGTTGGGCGAGCTCTGTGGCGCCAGCCTGCGATGAGGCGAGGGCAGGCAGCATGAAAAATGTGGGGGCTGCCGCACACCCTTGATACCAATCAGCCCTCATCGCTTTGCCTGAGTTACAATGCGCGCCACCGTGATTCTGCCCAACAGGTGCGCCATGCAGCCCTACGCTATTGCCCCCTCCATCCTTTCTGCCGACTTCGCCCGCCTGGGCGCGGAAGTCGACAAGGTTCTGGCCGATGGGGCCGACATCGTTCACTTCGATGTCATGGACAACCACTATGTCCCCAACCTGACCATCGGCCCGATGGTCTGTACCGCCCTGCGCAAATACGGCGTCACCGCCCCTATCGACGTGCACCTGATGGTCAGCCCGGTCGATCGCATCATTGGCGACTTCATCGAAGCCGGCGCCACCTACATCACCTTCCACCCCGAAGCCAGCCAGCACATCGACCGCTCGCTGCAGTTGATCCGTGACGGCGGCTGCAAAGCCGGCCTGGTGTTCAACCCGGCCACCAGCCTGGATGCACTGAAGTACGTGATGGACAAGGTCGACATGGTCCTGCTGATGAGCGTCAACCCAGGCTTTGGCGGGCAGAAGTTCATCCCCGGCACCCTCGACAAGCTGCGCGAAGCCCGCGCGCTGATCGATGCCAGTGGCCGCGACATTCGCCTTGAGATCGATGGCGGCGTCAACGTCGGCAACATCCGCGAAATCGCCGCCGCAGGCGCCGATACCTTCGTGGCCGGCTCGGCGATCTTCAACGCCCCGGACTACAAGGAAGTAATCGACAAAATGCGCGCCGAACTGGCTCTGGCCCGCCCATGAGCGGCTTCGAGCAGCTGTTCCCGGGGACGCTGCCCAGGCTGGTGATGTTCGATCTGGATGGCACCCTGATCGATTCAGTCCCTGACCTGGCCGTAGCTGTCGACCGCATGCTGCTCGAACTCGGGCGCCCGCCGGCCGGCCTTGACGCGGTGCGTCAGTGGGTTGGCAATGGCGCCCAGGTGCTGGTGCGTCGCGCCCTGGCCGGCAGCATCGACCACGACCAGGTCGATGACGAGCTGGCCGAGCAGGCGCTGGCGCTGTTCATGGAGGCCTATGCCCAAAGCCATGAGCACACCGTGGTCTACCCCGGTGTGCTCGACACCCTGCGCTGGCTGAGCAAGCAGGGCGTGGAGATGGCGCTGATCACCAACAAGCCTGAACGCTTCGTTGCGCCGTTGCTCGACCAGATGAAAATCGGCCGGCATTTTCGCTGGATCATCGGTGGCGACACCCTGGCGCAGAAAAAACCCGACCCGGCGGCGCTGCTGTTTGTCATGCAAATGGCCGGCGTGGCGCCTGCCGAGGCGCTGTTCGTCGGCGATTCGCGCAGTGATGTGCTGGCCGCCAAGGCGGCCGGGGTGCAGTGCGTAGGGCTGAGCTATGGCTACAATCATGGCCGCCCAATCGCCGAAGAAGACCCCAACCTGGTGCTCAGTGACCTGCGCCTGCTGCTGCCTGGTTGCGTAGTCACCGACACTGGGATAACGTTGGCGGACCTTCAAGCCCCGCACAGCAGAGACAACGACGTGGTGGTTACCGGCAAATTCTGGATGAAAGTCATCAAGGCCCTGGCCCGTTGGCGCTGGCGCGCCTGACTGTTGCCCGCCGGCGCCTGCCGGCCCGTCCGCTTGCCTGACCCCATTGCTGCTTGCCACGAGGCTACCCATGACCCGCGAAGAATTCCTGCGCCTGGCCGCTGCCGGCTATAACCGCATCCCTTTGGCCTGTGAAACCCTGGCCGACTTCGACACGCCGCTGTCGATCTACCTGAAGCTTGCCGACCAACCCAACTCGTACTTGCTCGAATCCGTGCAGGGCGGCGAGAAATGGGGCCGCTACTCGATGATCGGCTTGCCATCGCGCACCGTATTGCGGGTGCATGGCTACCACGTCAGCATTTTGCAGGACGGCGTCGAGGTCGAAAGCCATGATGTCGAAGACCCTCTGGCCTTCGTCGAGGCGTTCAAGGACCGTTACAAAGTGGCCGATATCCCCGGCCTGCCGCGGTTCAATGGCGGGCTAGTCGGCTACTTCGGCTACGACTGCGTGCGCTATGTGGAAAAACGCCTTGGCGCCTGCCCCAACCCCGACCCGCTGGGCGTGCCCGATATCCTGCTGATGGTGTCGGATGCGGTGGTGGTGTTCGACAACCTGGCTGGCAAGATGCACGCCATCGTGCTGGCGGACCCAAGCGATGCCCAGGCCTTCGAACAGGGCCAGGCGCAACTGCAGGGCTTGCTTGAAAAGCTGCGCCAGCCGATTACCCCGCGCCGCGGCCTGGACCTCGGCGGCCCACAGGCGGCCGAGCCTGAGTTCCGCTCAAGCTACACCCGCGACGATTACGAAAACGCCGTTGGCCGCATCAAGGAATACATCTTGGCGGGCGACTGCATGCAAGTGGTGCCATCGCAGCGCATGTCGATCGACTTCGCCTCGGCGCCCATCGACCTGTACCGCGCCCTGCGTTGCTTCAACCCGACGCCGTACATGTACTTCTTCAATTTTGGCGACTTCCACGTCGTGGGCAGCTCGCCAGAAGTGCTGGTGCGTGTCGAGGATAACCTGGTCACCGTGCGCCCCATCGCCGGCACCCGCCCGCGTGGCGCTACCGAAGAGGCTGACCGCGCCCTGGAAGACGACCTGCTGTCCGACGACAAGGAAATCGCCGAGCACCTGATGCTGATCGACCTGGGCCGCAACGACGTTGGCCGGGTGTCGGCCACCGGCAGCGTGCGCCTGACCGAGAAGATGGTCATCGAGCGCTACTCCAACGTGATGCACATTGTGTCCAACGTCACCGGCCAGTTGCGCGAAGGGCTGACGGCCATGGATGCGCTGCGTGCGATTTTACCGGCCGGTACCCTGTCGGGTGCGCCGAAAATCCGCGCCATGGAAATCATCGACGAGCTGGAACCGGTCAAACGCGGCGTCTACGGTGGCGCCGTCGGCTACCTGGCCTGGAACGGCAACATGGATACCGCTATCGCCATCCGCACTGCGGTGATCAAGGACGGCGAGCTCCACGTGCAGGCCGGGGGCGGGATTGTCGCCGACTCGGTGCCGGCACTGGAGTGGGAAGAAACCATCAACAAGCGCCGGGCGATGTTCCGCGCGGTGGCCCTCGCCGAACAGACCGCCAAGGGCTGATCAGGCTGTGGTCCATGACCCGGGGGCCGAATCGGCGCCCGTGGATTCCCCCGTATTCAAGAGGTCCGTTCCACATGCTACTGATGATCGACAACTACGACTCCTTCACCTACAACGTCGTGCAATACCTCGGCGAGCTGGGTGCAGAGGTCAAGGTCATCCGCAATGACGAGATGACCATCGCGCAGATCGAAGCCCTCAACCCCGAGCGCATCGTGGTGTCCCCCGGCCCGTGCACGCCGAGTGAAGCGGGGGTGTCCATCGAGGCGATCCTGCACTTTGCTGGCAAACTGCCCATTCTTGGCGTGTGCCTGGGCCACCAATCCATCGGCCAGGCCTTTGGCGGCGACGTGGTGCGTGCGCGCCAGGTGATGCACGGCAAGACCAGCCCGGTGGTGCACCGCGACCTGGGCGTGTTCGAGGGGCTGAACAACCCACTGACCGTGACCCGCTACCATTCGCTGGTGGTCAAGCGCCAGACGCTGCCCGATTGCCTGGAAGTGACCGCCTGGACCGCCCACGCCGATGGCTCGGTCGACGAGATCATGGGGCTGCGCCACAAGACGCTGAATATAGAAGGGGTGCAGTTCCACCCCGAATCGATTCTTACCGAGCAGGGCCACGAGCTGTTCGCCAATTTCCTCAAGCAGACCGGCGGCCGCCGTTAAGGAACGAATATGGATATCAAGACTGCATTGAGCCGTATTGTCGGCCAGTTGGACCTGACCACCGAGGAAATGCGCGATGTGATGCGCCAGATCATGACCGGCCAATGCAGCGAGGCGCAGATCGGCGCCTTCCTGATGGGCATGCGCATGAAGAGCGAGAGCATCGACGAAATCGTCGGCGCGGTGTCGGTGATGCGCGAGCTGGCGGCCAAGGTCGAGCTCAAGAGCCTCGACGGGGTGGTCGACATTGTCGGCACCGGCGGCGATGGCGCCAACATTTTCAACGTTTCCACAGCTTCGGCGTTCGTGCTGGCGGCTGCGGGCTGTACCGTTGCCAAGCATGGCAACCGCGCGGTCTCGGGCAAGAGCGGCAGCGCCGACCTGCTGGAAGCTGCCGGGATCTACCTGAACCTGACGCCGGTGCAGGTGGGCCGCTGTATCGATAGCCTGAACATCGGCTTCATGTTCGCCCAGACCCACCACAGCGCCATGAAATACGCCGCCGGCCCGCGCCGTGACCTGGGTCTGCGTACCCTGTTCAACATGCTCGGCCCGCTTACGAATCCGGCTGGGGTGAAGCACCAGGTGGTGGGCGTGTTCAGCCAGGCCCTGTGCCGCCCGCTGGCTGAGGTGCTGCAGCGCCTGGGCAGCAAGCATGTGCTGGTGGTGCATTCCAAAGATGGCCTGGACGAGTTCAGCCTGGCTGCGCCGACCTTTGTGGCCGAGCTGAAAAAAGGCGAAATCACCGAGTATTGGGTCGAGCCCGAAGACCTCGGCATGAAGAGCCAGAGCCTGCACGGGCTTGCGGTAGAAACCCCGCAGGCGTCGCTGGAGCTGATTCGCGATGCACTGGGCCGGCGCAAGACCGAAAACGGCCAGAAGGCCGCCGAAATGATCGTGCTCAATGCCGGCGCTGCGTTGTACGCTGCCGATCATGCAATGACCCTGGCCCAGGGCGTTGAACTGGCCCACGATGTACTGCACACAGGGTTGGCCTGGGAAAAAATGCAGGAGCTGGGCGCCTTTACTGCGGTATTCAAGGTGGAGAACGAAGCATGAGTGTCCCGACGGTGCTGGAGAGGATCATCGCCCGCAAGTTCCAGGAAGTGGCCGAGCGCAGTGCGCGGGTCAGCCTGGCCGAGCTCGAGCGCCTGGCACGTGCCGCCGATGCGCCACGCGGTTTTGCCAATGCGCTGATCGAGCAGGCCAAGCGCAAGAAGCCGGCAGTGATCGCCGAAATCAAGAAGGCCTCGCCGAGCAAGGGCGTGATCCGCGAAAACTTCGTGCCGGCCGAGATCGCCGTCAGTTACGAAAAGGGCGGGGCCACCTGCCTGTCGGTGCTGACCGATGTGGACTACTTTCAAGGGGCCGACGAGTACCTGCAGCAGGCCCGCGCTGCGGTATCGCTGCCGGTTATCCGCAAGGACTTCATGGTTGACCCGTACCAGATCATCGAAGCCCGCGCCTTGGGCGCCGACTGTGTGTTGCTGATCGTATCGGCGCTGGATGACGTGAAAATGGCCGAGCTGGCCGCCACCGCCGAGGACGTCGGCCTCGATGTGCTGGTAGAAGTGCACGACGGCGATGAGCTGGAGCGGGCGTTGAAGACCCTCGATACCCCGTTGGTCGGCGTCAACAACCGCAACCTGCACACCTTCGATGTCAGCCTGGAAACCACCCTCGACCTGCTGCCGCGCATCCCGCGTGATCGCCTGGCCATTACCGAGAGTGGCATCCTCAACCGCGCAGACGTCGAGCTGATGGAAATCAACGACGTGTACTCGTTCCTGGTCGGTGAGGCATTCATGCGTGCCGAGCAGCCGGGGCTTGAGCTACAGCGGCTGTTCTTCCCAGAACTAATGAAGAAGACCGTTCAGCCACTGGACTGATCGAAACCAAGCCGGCCTGTGTGCCGGCTTTTTCATGCCCGTAGCGGCCGCATCGCGGGGCCAGCCCGCTCCCACGCAAAGCGATGCGGCCGCCACACCCAACATCACAGGTGGATCAATGACCGATCAACCCCTGGCCCTGACCGTCGAGCAGGGCCTGCAAGCCGAGCAGGATCTGCTGGCCGCCGTCTGCCGCGGCGAACGTGACGCCGGCGTGCTGTTCTGGCGGCCCACCGACCATGCCCTGGTGATGCCGCGGCGCATGAGCCGGTTGGATAACTTCGAAGCCGCCTGCACCGAGCTTGCGATTGCCGGATGGCCAATACTGCTGCGCGAAACCGGCGGCGAGCCGGTGCCGCAATCCCCTGCCACGGTCAACGTGGCGTTGGTGTATGTAGCGCCGCGCAGCGAAGGTGATCATGGGCGCATCGAAAACGCCTACGAGCGGCTATGCCTGCCGCTGTGCGATGTGCTGCGCGAGTGGGGTGGCGTGGCCTCGGTGGGCGAAATCGACGGCGCCTTCTGCGACGGCCGTTACAACGTCAACCTCAATGGCCGCAAACTGGTGGGCACCGCCCAGCGCTGGCGCCAGGGGCTAGGGGGCAAGCGGCCTGTGGTGCTGGTGCATGGCGCGCTGTTGCTGGACAACGAGCGTGAGTCGATGGTGGCGGCGGTCAACCGGTTCAACGAATGCTGCACGATTGAACAGCGCTGCCGCGCCGACAGCCACATCGCCCTGCACGAAGTGGCGCCTGCAGTGCCTTGGTTCGAGCGGCTGTCGCAGGCTTATGCGCAGGTAATCGCGGCGTTACCCGCCGATTAACGGGTGCCGTAGACCACCATGGTCTTGCCCTTGACCTGTACCAGGTTGCGTTCTTCGAGGTCTTTGAGGACGCGGCCGACCATCTCGCGTGAACACCCGACGATGCGCCCGATTTCCTGGCGGGTAATCTTGATTTGCATGCCGTCGGGGTGGGTCATGGCATCGGGCTGCTTGCATAGGTCAAGCAGGCAGCGCGCGACGCGCCCGGTGACATCGAAGAAGGCCAGGTCGCCGACCTTGCGCGTGGTGTTGCGCAGGCGCTGGGCCATCTGCGCGCCCAGAGCGTAGAGAATGTCCGGCTCCTGGCGGCCCAACTCGCGGAATTTGTCGTAGCTGATTTCAGCCACTTCGCATTCTGTCTTGGCCCGCACCCAGGCGCTGCGCTGGTGTTCCTGACCGACTGGCTCGAACAAGCCCAGCTCGCCGAAGAAATCGCCGCTGTTCAGATAGGCGATGATCATTTCGCGGCCATCATCGTCCTCGATCAGGATGGTGACCGAGCCTTTGATGATGAACGACAGGGTTTCGGCCCGGTCGCCTGCGCAGATGATATTGCTCTTGGCGGCATAGCGCCGGCGCTGGCAATGCGCCAGCAGCCTGTCGATGTTCTTGATCTTGGCGGGAAGGACTGGGGAGAACATCAGGAAATCCTGTTTGATGCTACGCAAGGGCTGTTAGGGCGCTGTCTGGCGGACCCGCCAGTCAATTGGCGCCAGCTTATCAGACGGCTCACCAAGTATCGGCATCAAAGCGCTGCGTCTTGAGCTTTTCCGACAGGCTCAACAGGTCTAAGCTGGCACCCTTTTACGAAATGTGGAGTCCGGGTAGATGAAGGCACGTATCCAGTGGGCCGGTGACGCGATGTTTCTCGGTGAGTCGGGTAGCGGCCATGTCGTGGTCATGGACGGCCCGCCCGAAGCAGGGGGGCGTAACCTTGGCGTGCGCCCCATGGAAATGCTCCTGCTCGGCCTTGGCGGTTGCAGCAGCTTCGACGTGGTCAGCATCCTGAAGAAGTCGCGCCAGGCAGTCGAAAGCTGCGAAGCCTTCCTTGAGGCCGAGCGCGCTGGCGAAGAGCCCAAGGTGTTCACCAAGATCCACCTCAACTTCGTGGTCAAGGGCCGTGGGTTGAAGGAAGCGCAGGTCAAGCGTGCCGTTGAACTGTCGGCCGAGAAATACTGCTCGGCGTCGATCATGCTTGAGCGCGCCGGGGTTGAAGTGACCCACGGTTACGAGATCGTCGAACTCGGCTGAGGGGTGACAGCGCCTGGCGGTTGGTCAGGCGCTGTAGCGACCCTCGGTCACTAGCAGCAATGCCAGGCCTGGGGCGAGTGCCACCAGTAGCCATGGCAGGTTGTAACCCAGCAAGCCGGCGATTTCTGCGCTGCTCCAGGTGTTGCCGAATGCATCGGCAAACAGCAGGCATTGCAGCCATGCGGTCAGCGTGGCGCACAGCGCGAACCCTGCCAATAGCCCGTGGCGCTTACTGAAGATACAGGCCAGAAACACGAACAGCAGTTGCCCGGGCACAGTAAACAACAGCAGTTCGACCACGCTGCTGCCGTCGGGCGCGGCAACCTCGGGTAGCGCAAGGCTGAACGAGTGGCCGAAACCTGCACTCATCAAACAGACGAACAAATAGGCCACAGGGATCAGCCCCAGGCTCTGCAATGCGCGTAGCGCCAGCCTGCGCATCATCGTTGCAGCGCCGGCAGCAGGCGCAACAGGCCTGCCGGCAAGGTGCTGCGCAAGCGGGTGCTTAGCGCCTCACGGCGTTTCTGGTACTGCACGCCCAAGGCAATCACGCCCAGGCCGATCACTGTCAGTACCAGCGGGAACAGCAATGAGTCGGCAAATACCTCGTAGGACAGATAACCGAGGTAGGCGGCCACGCCCATCGCACCAAACACCATGAACACTGGCCTGCGCAGCAGCACGGCCAGTGCCATCAGGCCCAGGTTGATCAGGCAGTAGAACAGCTTGCCCCACTCGCTGCCGCTGTCCATCAGGGTGAGCCCGCCCCAGAACGCAGCAAGCCCGGCCAAGTAACCCCAGAAGGCATAGTCGCGTTCGGTGCGGCCATCGACGCCGATGAAGACGGCCAGCAGGCCAAGGCCGAACCATAGCGACACGGTGCGGCGCTGCTCCCAGCTGTACAGCCCGCCATGCAGCCATTCGGTCAGGTCCATGGACATGAACCACAACGCCACGGCTACCGGCATGACAATGAACGGAAACGGGATAAGCCGCAGCATCAGCAAACCCGCCAGCACGGTTGCCGCTTCCATCGCCAGCCAGCCGCCCTGCACGTAGGTGTAGTACTGCTGATAGTTGCTTTGCCCGTCGTCCATTGGCCACCAGCCGACCAGGCGCTGCAAGGCGAACACCGCCAGCGGCACGATACTGACCGCCACCGCGGCAAGCACCCCGGCCGCAATGGGTTGCTGGCGCCGTTGCAGGGCCAGGGCGTAGAGCGTAATGGCGATGATATAGAGCAACGCAACGGCCAGCAGTGCGACATCGCCGATGGTCATCCACGCCAGGGTCATCAGCCAGCCCATGGCGCCCATGATCAAAAGCGCGCCAAAGTAGAAGGCGACGTGGGCCAACTGGAAGCTGCTGGCGGTTTGCGGTTGCTGGCGCAGGAAGTCGAGCAGGGCGCGGTCCTGGCCGGGTTGCAGCACCCCGGCGCTCACCGCGCGTGCCAGATCCTTGGCGTTGAAGCGTTCCATGCAGTGCGCCTCAGATACGGTAGGTGCTCTTGGTCATGACCTTGGCCAGCAGGCTCATGCCAAAGCGCACCGGCGCCGGGAAACGGTAGCCGCCCGCTTCGAGGGCGGACTCGGCGTGGTGTTCTTCGTCGATACGCATCTGTTCCAGAATGGCCCGCGACTTGCTGTCGTTGTCTGGCAGTTGCTCAAGGTGTTCGTCCAGGTGCTTGCACACTTGTTGCTCGGTGGCGGCGACGAAACCCAGGCTGACCTTGTCGCTGACCAGCCCGGCGAAGGCGCCGATGCCGAACGACAGGCCGTAGAACAGCGGGTTGAGCACGCTGGGGTGGCTGTTGAGCTGGCGAATCCGCTGCTCGCACCAGGCCAGGTGGTCGATTTCTTCTTCGGCGGCGTGCTCCATGGCCTTGCGTACCTGGGGCAGTTTGGCGGTCAACGCCTGGCCCTGGTACAGCGCCTGGGCGCAGACTTCACCGGTGTGGTTGATACGCATCAGGCCGGCAATGTGCCGCGACTGCTGCTCGTCGAGCTGGGCATCGGGCTGGATGATCGCCGGTGACGGGCGGGCAGGTTGGCCGCTGAAGGGCAGCAAGGTGCGCATGGCGGTATCGGCCTGCAGCAACAAGCGGTCGAGCGGCGAGTAGTGACGTTCGGTAGCCATCGGGCACCTCCGCTGAAGTGATGCCCGACAGTCTACCTCAAAGCCCGGGGCAGGGCTTGCCTTGGGTCAGCCCGGCGGCCAGTTCATCTGGCGCTGGCCAAGCACGTGCATGTGGATGTGGTAGACGGTCTGGCCGCCTTTTGGGTTGCAGTTCATGACCACACGGAAACCTTCCTCGCAGCCTTGCTCGACGGCCAGGCGCTGGGCGGTGAACAGGATGTGGCCGGCCAGGGCCTTGTCCTCTTCGGTGAGGTCATTGAGGGTGGGTATGTGCTTTTTCGGGATGACCAGGAAATGAACCGGCGCCGCCGGGGCGATATCCTTGAAGGCCAGTATCTGGTCGTCTTCGTAGATAATATCTGCCGGGATTTCCCGGTTGATGATTTTGAGGAATAGATCGTCCACAGCACAGGCTCCAGAGTGAGTGTGAGCCCGAGTGTACTGAGCCGGGGGACGCTCGCCCAGTGCTTATTCCATGCCCGTCGGGCAATAGCGGCGGTGGATTACCCCGGCCAGTTTGCGGGCTAGCCAACGCGGCAGCAGGCGCGGGGCCGTGGCCAGCCAGCGGTTGCGCCGGCCAGGAATGATCAGCGCGCGGTTTTTATCCAATGCGCGCACGGTGTATAGCGCGACTTCCTCCGGGCTCAGGCTATGGCGGGTGCGATCGAGCCTGGGGATGCGCCGCTTGGCCGAGCGAACCGGCCCAGGGCAGAGCACCGAGACCTTGATACCGGTGCGGCGCAGCTCTTCGCGCAGGGCTTCGCTGAAGCTCAGCACGTAGGCCTTGCTTGCGGCATAGGCGGCCATCCACGGGCCGGGTGCGACGCCGGCAAGGCCTGCGACATTGAGGATCTGCCCGCCGCCATGGATCGCCATCAGGTTGCCAATGGCATGACACAAGCGGCTCAGGGCGAGGATGTTGACCTCGAGCAGGTCTTGCTCGTCTGCCCACTCGTGGGCCAGAAACGGGCCGTAGGTGCGCTGCCCGGCGCAGTTGACCAGCAGGTCGATACGCCGCTCGCCTTCTTCAAGCTCCAGTACAAAGCCGGACAAGCGCAGGGGTTGGCTGAGGTCGCAGGCACGCAGCAGCACCTCGACGCCAAAACGCTGGGCCAGTTCGATAGCGACCGGCTCCAGCGTCTCGCGCTGGCGTGCCACCAGGATCAGGTTGCGCCCGCGCCGCGCCAGTGCTTCCGCGAGGGCCAGGCCCAGGCCGCTGGAAGCGCCGGTAATCATGGCGTAACGGGTCATGCAAGGCTCCTGGGGCGTGGGGGGCGCCTAGTGTACAGGCTGGCGCTTTTGCTACAAGACGTTACCGGGGCGCGCGAACGCCAGGCCAGGCGGGCATCAGAACGGTTTGACCACCACCAGGATCGCGATGCCCAGCAGCAGCAGCACCGGCGCCTCGTTGAACCAGCGGTAGTACACATGGCTACGGGTGTTGGTGCCCGCGGCAAAGCGTTTGCGTTGCGCGCCGCAGATATGGTGGTAAACGGTCAGCAGCGCCACCAGGGTGAGCTTGGCATGCAGCCAGCCCTGGCTCAGCCAGCCGGGGTTGAGGTAGAGCATCCAGCCACCGAACACGTAGGTGGCGATCATGGCCGGGTTCATGATGCCGCGGTACAGCTTGCGTTCCATGGTAATGAAGCGATCCAAGCTGATGCTGTCCTGGCTTTGCGCGTGGTAGACGAACAGGCGGGGCAGGTAGAACAGGCCGGCGAACCAGCAGACCACGCTGACGATGTGCAGCGCTTTGATCCAGAGGTAGAGCATGTGGGGTTCCTTCAGGTTTTCACGGTTGTGCGAATAGTAGAGCCCAGCCGCCGAAGGGTCATGCGGATAGTTGTTACAGAGGCTTCGCACCCCTATTATCGTGCGCTTTCCAGTCGGCTCGTTGATAAGGGGCAAGCGTTATGATCAAGGTCGGTATCGTCGGCGGCACGGGTTACACCGGTGTCGAACTGTTGCGTCTGCTGGCGCAGCACCCACAAGCCGAAGTGGCGGTCATCACCTCGCGCTCCGAAGCGGGCGTGGCAGTTGCCGACATGTACCCGAACCTGCGCGGCCACTACGACGGCCTGTGCTTCAGCGTGCCTGACAGCAAGGCGCTGGGTGCTTGCGACGTGGTGTTCTTCGCAACCCCGCACGGTGTCGCGCATGCCCTTGCCGGCGAGCTGCTGGCAGCCGGTACCAAGGTCATCGACCTGTCTGCCGACTTCCGCCTGCAGGACGCGGTGGAGTGGGGCAAGTGGTACGGCCAGCCCCATGGCGCGCCGGAGCTGCTGGCCGATGCGGTCTACGGCCTGCCTGAAGTCAACCGCGAAACAATCCGCCAGGCGCGCCTGATTGCGGTGCCGGGTTGCTACCCGACCGCTACCCAGCTGGGTTTCCTGCCTCTGCTGGAGGCCGGCATTGCCGACCCAGCGCGCCTCATCGCCGACTGCAAGTCCGGCGTCAGTGGCGCAGGCCGCGGTGCGGCGGTGGGTTCGCTGTTCTGCGAAGCCGGTGAAAGCATGAAAGCCTACGCCGTCAAAGGCCACCGCCACCTGCCGGAGATCAGCCAGGGCCTGCGCCTGGCTGCCGGCAAGGACATCGGCCTGACCTTCGTGCCGCACCTGACGCCGATGATCCGTGGCATCCACGCCACGCTGTACGCCAATGTGGTGGACACTTCGGTAGACCTGCAGGCACTGTTCGAAAAGCGCTACGCCAACGAGCCGTTCGTCGACGTAATGCCTGCCGGCAGCCACCCGGAAACCCGCAGTGTGCGCGGCGCCAACGTCTGCCGTATCGCGGTGCACCGCCCGCAAGGGGGTGACCTGGTGGTGGTGCTGTCGGTCATCGACAACCTGGTCAAAGGCGCGTCGGGCCAGGCGGTACAGAACCTCAACATCCTCTTCGGCCTGGATGAGCGTATGGGCCTGTCCCACGCAGGCTTGCTGCCGTAAGGCAACCGTTGGCTGCAAGCAGGCGTCGCGCGTTTGCTTGCAGCTAGTCACTTGCAGCTTTCGTATTGTTGACCAATTTTCTCGGACAAGCGGATAATACGCCCCATCGAGTTTTAAGGCGGCACTGCGCCGGGAGAGTCAACATGAGCGTCGAAACCTTCACCCCCACGGCTTTGGAGTTCACCCCAGGTGCTGCGCACAAGGTGAAGACCCTGGTCAGCGAAGAGGGCAACGATCGCCTGAAGCTGCGCGTGTTTGTGACGGGCGGCGGCTGCTCGGGCTTTCAGTACGGCTTCACCTTCGATGAAGACGTCGCCGAAGATGACACCATCGTCGAGCGCGAAGGCGTCGCACTGGTGGTCGACCCGATGAGCTACCAGTATCTGGCCGGCGCCGAGGTGGACTACCAGGAAGGCCTCGAAGGCTCGCGTTTCGTGATCAAGAACCCGAATGCCACCACCACCTGCGGGTGTGGTTCTTCGTTCTCGATCTGATTGCCATGCCGTCATGCAAAACGCCGCGCTAATTGCGCGGCGTTTTGCATTCTGTGGCTTGGTTCAGACTTGCTTCAGGCTGGGTAGATGGCGCCCAGTACACGCAGGCCCTTGGCGGCGGTCACGCTTGGGCGGTTGGCCGGGATACCTTCGAGGCAGCAGTGCGCCAGCCAGGCGAAGGCCATGCCCTCGACCCAGTCCGGGTCGATGCCGTGCGCTGCGGTGCTGGATACCTTGGCTGTGGGCAGCAATTGCGCAAGCCGAGCCATCAGTGCGCCGTTGCGCGCGCCACCACCGCACACCAGTACCGCTTCGCTGCCTTTCTGGGCCTGGCAGAGCGAATCAACGATGCTGCGCGCGGTGAGTTCCAGCAGGGTGGCTTGGACATCTTCGTCGCGGTGCTGCGGCAGGCGGGCGAGGTGCGCATCCAGCCAGGGCAGGTTGAATACCTCCCGGCCAGTGCTCTTTGGGCCGCTGCCGGCGAAGAATGGGTCGCCGAGCAGGGCTTGCAGCAGCCCTTGCTGAACGGTGCCAGTAGCTGCCCATGCACCGTTGGCGTCATACGCCTGGCCGCGCTTGCGTTCGACCCAGGCATCGAGCAGCACATTGCCCGGGCCGCAGTCGAAACCATGCACCGGCTTGTCTTGCTCGATCAGGCTGAGGTTGCTGAAGCCGCCGATGTTCAGCACGGCCAGGCGCTGGCCCAGGTGGGCGAACAACGCCTCGTGAAACGCCGGGACCAGCGGTGCACCTTGGCCACCGGCCGCGACGTCACGCCGGCGGAAATCGCCGACCACGCAAATACCGGTCTGCTCTGCGAGCAGGGCAGGGTTGCCAATCTGGACGGTAAAACCACGGGCGGGTTCGTGGCGAATGGTCTGGCCATGGCTGCCGATGGCGCGAATCGCCTCGGGCGCCAGGCCTTGCTCGGCCAATAGATGCTTGATGCCATCGGCAGCCAGGGCTGCCCAGCGGTTTTCCGCAACGGCGGCGCGCGCGATCTCGTCAGGGCCACTTGCACAGAGAGCAAGCAGTGCCTGGCGCAGGTCGGCGGGCATGGGGATGTAGCGGGTGGCGAGCAACTCAAGCTGCTCGCCTTGATCGATCAGGGCGATGTCCAGCCCATCAAGGCTGGTGCCGGACATTACCCCCAAGTAGAGCGCCATCGGCTCAGCGCTTGTTCGCGGCGAGCAGGGTGGCCTTTTCCTGATCCATACGTGCGATCAGCGGCTGGCTCTGCTGGTTGAAGCGGGCGCGCTCGGCCTTGGCGATGGGGTCGGCCATCGGCACTTTCTGGCTCAGCGGGTCGACGTGCACGCCGTTGACCTGGAACTCGTAGTGCAAGTGAGGGCCGGTGGACAGGCCGGTGGTACCGATATAGCCGATGACCTGGCCCTGCTTGACCGTGCCGCCGGTCTTGATGCCTTTGGCAAAGCCTTGCATGTGGCCGTAGAGGGTCTTGTACGAGTTGCCGTGGGCGATGACCACGGTGTTGCCGTAGCCGCCGCGGCGCCCGGCCAACTCGATGCGGCCATCACCTGCCGCCTTGATTGGCGTGCCACGCGGGGCAGCGTAGTCGACGCCTTTGTGGGCGCGGATCTTGTTCAGGATCGGGTGCTTGCGGCCGGCCGAGAAGCGCGAGCTGATGCGGGCGAAGTCTACCGGGGTACGGATGAACGCCTTGCGCAGGCTGTTGCCGTCGGCGGTGTAGTAATTGGTGTTGCCTTGCTTGTTGGTATAACGCACGGCGGTGTAGGTTTTGCCGCGGTTGGTGAAGCGCGCGGAAAGGATGTTGCCGGTGCCGACCACCTTGCCGTCCATCATCTTCTGTTCATAGACCACGTCGAATTCATCGCCCGGGCGGATGTCCTGGGCGAAGTCGATGTCGTAACCGAGGATGCGCGCCATGTCCATGGTCATGCTGTGGGACAGGCCGGCACGCTGCGCGGAGGCCGACAGCGAGCTTTTGATTACGCCATGGGCGTAGGCGGTGCGCACGACAGGCTTGCTGACCTCACGATCGAAGCTGTAGCCCTTGTCGCTGCGGGTCAGGCGAATGGTTTCGAGGTTGCTGACTTTGCTGTGCAGGCTGGCCAGTTGGCCGTCTTTGTCCAGTTCGAACTGCAGCACCTGGCCATGCTTGAGCTGGCTGAACTGGCGCGCTTGCTTGTTGCTGGCCAGCACGTCGTGGACAACGTTGGCTGGCAGGCCGACCTTGTTGAACAGGGTTGACAGCGTGTCGCCGCGAGTGACCACCACTTCACGGTGGCCGGGTGCTTTTTCTTCTTGCTTGGCAACGCTGGCAGGCTGGGTGTTGCCTTCGGCGGTACTGGCTTGCTCACCCTCGATCTGGGCGAACGGTGAACCGGCGTTCTGTTCGGCTTGCACCAGCGGCGCTGTGCGGGATTCTTCTTTGAGCTGCTCGGCTGGGGATTCCAGCTCGAGGTTAAGGGTGGTTTTCTTGGCTTCCACTTCGCTGGAAGGGAATACCAGAAGGGCCAGGCTGAGCAGGGCGGCGATACCGCTTGCGGCCAACAGATGGCTCTTCGGATAAAGCGGCGGCGCTTTAGGCGTGTCTTTGGTCATAGGTGAGGTGACTTTGAAAAAGTGAAATGGAAAAGATGAATGACATGATGAAGATGAAATAACTGTATAAAATATAACCAAATCCATTCTCACGCAAGGGCGCGTAGACGTTTCCTTGCCTCGCCCGGGTCACATTCCGTTGCGAAACTTGTATTTGATGGCCGATCTTGTATGGTTGGCTCCCCTTGAATCTGAGCCTTGCGGGTCTGTCTATGAAGTCGGTTGAAGAGCAGCTGGCGCTTATCAAGCGCGGTGCGGAAGAGGTACTGGTCGAGTCGGAACTGGTGGAGAAGCTCAAGCGCGGCCAACCACTGCGTATTAAAGCGGGCTTCGACCCTACCGCGCCTGATCTGCACCTTGGTCATACGGTGCTGATCAACAAGCTGCGCCAGTTCCAGGAGCTGGGCCATCAGGTCATCTTCCTGATTGGTGACTTCACCGGCATGATCGGTGACCCGAGCGGCAAGAGCGCCACGCGCCCGCCGCTGACCCGCGAGCAGGTGCTGGATAACGCCGAGACCTATAAACAGCAGGTGTTCAAGATTCTCGACCCGGCCAAGACCGAGGTTGCGTTCAACTCCACCTGGATGGACAAGCTAAGCCCGGCCGACTTCATTCGCCTGGCGTCGCAGTACACCGTTGCTCGCATGCTTGAGCGCGACGACTTCGACAAGCGTTACACCACCAATCAGCCTATCGCCATTCACGAGTTCCTCTATCCGCTGGTGCAGGGTTACGACTCTGTGGCGCTGAAGGCTGATGTCGAGCTGGGTGGTACCGACCAGAAGTTCAACCTGCTGATGGGGCGTGAGCTGCAGCGCGCCTACGGCCAGGAAGCACAGAACATCGTCACCATGCCACTGCTCGAAGGGCTCGATGGCGTGAAGAAGATGTCCAAGTCGCTGGGTAATTATGTCGGCATCCAGGAAGCACCGGGTGTGATGTACAGCAAGCTGGTGTCGATCCCCGACACGCTGATGTGGCGTTACTTCGAGCTGCTGAGCTTCCGCTCCATGGAAGAGATCGACCAGTTCCGTGCTGACGTTGCTGCGGGTGCCAACCCGCGTGATATCAAGATCAAGCTGGCTGAGGAAATCGTTGCTCGTTTCCATGGTGACGAGGCTGCGGCCAATGCACATCGTGCAGCCGGTAACCGTATGAAGGATGGCGAGCTGCCGGAAGACTTGCCAGAGGTTGAGCTGGCTGGCGCTGACGCCATGCCGATCGCTGCAATCCTTAACCAGGCGGGCCTTGTGAAAAACTCGGCGGCTGCGCGCGATCTGCTGGGTGCAGGTAGCGTGAAAGTGGATGGGGAAGTTGTTGAGCGCGGCTTCATGTTCGCTGTTGGCGCAACCCATGTGGTGCAGGCTGGTAAAAAGGCCTTTGCGCGGATCACCCTTAAAGGCGAGTAAGGCTCCCTCTATATATAGAGGCGAGTAAAAGCGGGGAGGCCAAACGGCCTCCCCGCTTTGTTTTCGCTTATATTTCAGTTTCTTGAAATAAAGGGTTGACGCCGTT